>JAHELA010000051.1 GCA_024644425.1 Nitrosomonadaceae bacterium | reverse complement strand
ATATGAAACTTGCTACTTGGAATGTTAATTCTCTTAAAGTTCGTCTGCCACAGGTCCTAGATTGGTTGGCGGAAAATCAACCAGATTTACTGTGTCTACAAGAGACAAAGTTGCAAGATGAGAAATTTCCTATTGCTGAAATTGTGGATTGCGGATACCAAGCTATTTATGCTGGGCAGAAAACTTATAACGGTGTCGCATTGCTTGGTAGGGAAATAGGTGATGATACTATCTCTGCGATCCCTGGCTTAGAAGATCATCAAAAGCGTGTCTTAGCTGCAACTTATAAGGGTATAAGGGTAATTTGTATTTATGTTCCGAATGGAGAGAGTGTCGGTTCAGAAAAATACCAATACAAGTTAAATTGGTTAATTGCCCTTAATAAATGGTTGCAAAGTGAATTGAGGAAATTTCCAAAATTGGTATTACTTGGTGATTTTAACATTGCACCGGATGAGCGTGATGTATACGATCCAACGTTATGGGAAGGTAAAGTATTATTTAGTGACCCAGAACGTAAAGCATTTAGGGAACTACTTAAGTTGGGGCTAAGGGATAGTTTTCGTTTATTTGAACAGCCAAATAAATCCTACACATGGTGGGATTATCGTATGCTAGCATTTCGTCGTAACAGGGGTATGCGTATAGATCATATTTTGGTGAGTAACGCACTGGCCGCTACTTGTACCGCATGTTTTATTGACAAAAAGCCACGTAAGAACGAGAGGCCGTCTGATCATTGTCCTATAATAATAGAGCTACAATTATAGTTATAATATCAGGCTCATTTATTCGTGATGTATATATTGCGTTCGGTATAATATGACGCTAATAATAAATAGAATTTAGCTAATTAGAGTTATCCAAATTCATTAATTCGAGCTCAAGAGCTCCTTTTTTTTCTTTGTGTAGAGCTATTTCATTCTCGAGTCGTTCGATTCTGTCAAGATATCTCTGGTAGTTTCTTTCGCTGCCAATACGTTCTGGCTTCCCTTTGTTATATTCTTTTTCCTTCTCTTCTAAAAGTTTTGTTTCTTCGTTAATCATTTTTTTAACTGTTTTATGGCGCTTCTCATCTTTGTCGGTAAAAGATTTTGGAGCTTGGGTTTTTGTTTCTAAGTTGGTTCTTGGTACTACCGTAAGAGGCGGTAGTTCAAGCTTTTGGGAATTATCTAGGTGAGCGTCTGAATATGTAATATTACCGCTCTCATCTACATATTTATATACTTCTGATTGTGCAATAAGGGAAACACTAAACAGAGTAAGAAATGCTATAACATAAATATTCATAGAACCACCGTATAAATCTATTAAGGCTGATTGATCCTAATTAGAGGTTCATAAGCTCCTTCTTTAATGCAATAATATTTCTCATATGTAATGATACATCATCTTTCTTTAAACTCTGCTTTGCGTTAGACAAGAGTCTTTTTTCTGTGGCTAGCTCGTTTTCCAGAATATTGCGGCGTTTTAAATCTCTTTTCCTCTGAACTTTACGTGCTACTTTGGGAAAATTTCTTAGTGCCGATATTTTAGCTTTGGCTAATGTCCGATTGAGATGAACTTTCTTTGCGCCAATTATACGGGTATTTGAATAGGTTACTTGTCCACTTTTATCCACATGTCTGTATATTTCAGCAGAGGTGGCGGTAGACATAATGGCTCCAATAATGAACAGAGTCGGAGTTAGGGCTGTAATTCTTTTTTTCATATTTAAGTCATCGGATACTCAAATAAAAAGTTTAATTGGTGTTTTCAACTATAGTATTTTTACTAATAGCCTTACGTTTGATCTCCTTATTTTATCAATGGATAAACCATTCTCTATAGGTAAAAATAAAGGGCAAAACAGCGCCTTTTCTTCCACAGCAGATTAGTAAATTCCCCAATATGGAAGTGTAATTTATTGTTTATTTATGATTTTTTGATATTTTGCAACTGCGCGGTTGTGGTCTGCTAAGTTGCTAGAAAAGTGTGATTCCCCGTTTCCTTTTGCAACAAAGTATAGGGCATCGGTCTTAGCAGGATTCAATGCAGCTTTAATTGAAGCTAGTCCTGGCAAAGCAATAGGTGTAGGCGGGAGTCCGGCACGGATATATGTATTGTATTCATGATCTTTCAAAAGATCTTCTTTTCGTAAATTACCATCAAATTGTTCGCCTAAGCCATAAATAATTGTGGGATCAGTTTGAAGTAGCATGCCTGAACGTAATCTATTTATGAATACTCCTGAAATTGTGTCTCGGTCTGTATCTTTACCAGTTTCTTTTTCAATAATGGAGGCCAGAATTAGAGCTTGATAGGGATTTTCTAGGGGCAAATTATTTTTAGTTGCTGTGGCCCATTCTGCCGCAAGCTTGTCTTGCATTATGCCATAAGCTTGTTTCAATATTACTACGTCACTGCTGTCATGCTCAAAATAATAAGTATCAGGAAAGAATAATCCTTCTGCAACAGTTTCATTTGCACCAATTAATTGTAGGATGTCTTGGTCACTTAGTTTTGCAGTATCGTGCTTGATTTCAGGGTGTTCATTTAGTGTCTTTCTAAGCTGACTGAACGTCCAGCCTTCAATAAATTTAATTTTACTTTGCTTAAAATCACCTTCAGTAATATATTCCAGTAATCGAATTGGTGAAGTGTTTTCAGAAAGCTTATATTTTCCTGCCTTAAGAGAGGAAGCATGACCCATAATTCGTGATAGTAAAATAAATGACCAGGCATCAGATAAGACGCCAGCATTAGTTAACTGTCTAGCAACATTTTTTAAACTACTACCTGCTTTGATGGAAAACTCATATGGGACATTTGGCATAAGAACAGTTGAATTGACATGGTAGTAAAACCAGCCAGTAAATAAAAGAATTCCAGTTGCGGCGAAAAAAACCAAACGTTTTAAGGTAAACATACGGTGTAACAACAAAACTATATTTTTCGAAAAATCAGGCTTCCATTTGTACCACCAAAACCAAATGAATTTGACATTGCTGCCCCAATTTTCATATTCCGAGCAGAGCCAGCCACATAATCTAGATCACATTGTGGATCTTGGTTAAAAATATTAATAGTAGGTGGGGCAGTTTGATGATGTATTGCCAGTGCGGTAAAAATTGCTTCAACGCCACCTGCTGCACCTAACAAGTGTCCAGTCATAGATTTTGTAGAATTAACTACAAGTTTTTTTGCATGATCCCCAAAACAATTTTTAACAGCTACTGTTTCAGCAATGTCACCCAGTTGTGTAGAGGTACCGTGAGCATTAATGTAGTCTATTTCAGAAGCATTTATACCTGCATTTTTTAGGGCATTAGCCATACAACGAGTAGCCCCTTCTCCATCTTCTGAGGGAGCTGTCATATGGTATGCATCTGCGCTCATGCCAAAACCAGCTAATTCAGCGTAAATCTTTGCACCACGTCGTTTAGCATGTTCCATTTCTTCCAGTACCAGAATACCGGCACCCTCTCCTAGTACAAAACCATCTCTATCCTTATCCCAAGGTCGACTAGCTGTTTCCGGGTCACAATTTTGCATAGATAATGCTCGTGCCGAAGCGAAACCACCTACTGCAAGCGGTGTTACACATGATTCTGCGCCACCTGCAATCATCACATCCGCATCTCCATACTCGATCATGCGCGCAGAGCCACCTATGCAATGAGTCGCAGTTGTGCAAGCAGTAACAAAAGCAAGGTTTGGGCCCTTGAATTTGTACATGATAGACAAGTTTCCAGCAATCATATTTATAATTGTGCTAGGAATAAAGAAAGGTGAGATTTTGCGTGGCCCACCTTCATGATAGGCACTATCTGTGCTTTCGATCATTGGTAAACCACCAATACCTGAACCGATATTAACGCCAATACGATCAGCCTCAAGATCGGAGCTAGTAACATCCTCAATATCTGCATCTTTTATTGCTTGGATTGCGGCAGCCATACCATAATGAATAAATATATCCATACGACGAGCATCCTTAGCAGATATGTACTCAGTGATATCGAAGTTCCTGACTTCTCCGGCAATCTGAGAAGCAAGGGCAGATGCATCAAAACGGGTTATCCGAGTAATACCAGACTTGCCACTCAGGATAGCGGCCCATGCATCAGATGCGGTATTGCCTACGGGCGAAATAACACCCATTCCAGTTATGACTACCCTGCGTTTGGGCAAGTTGACTCCGAGTATTGGGTAAGTTATTACAAGAAATTAGTTCGTATGGGAATTAATGTAATCAATCGCTTGTTGTACAGTATGAATTTTTTCTGCCTGTTCATCTGGAATTTCACATTCAAATTCTTCTTCTAGCGCCATAACTAGCTCGACAGTATCCAACGAATCAGCGCCTAAGTCATCTACGAAAGATGACTCATTCTTGACTTCAGTTTCATTTACTCCAAGTTGCTCTGCTACAATCTTTTTTATACGCTGCTCTACTTTTTCCATCTAAATCCCCTTCCTTTTCTCAGGTAAGAAAAACTTCGCTATTTTAACAAATTTCTAACATTTACAAAACTAGAACATAATTATTGATTGATAAGATATCATTATATTAATAATGATTAACGATGTTCAGTACAGATCGATGCTGATCTGTACTGAACTAAGATTTTAAAGTTTATAACAGGCCGAGAATACATGAGCTTCTTCAGAGGTATTCTTTATAGTTAATCCATATACATTCCGCCATTCACATGCAGTGTTGCACCGGTAATATACCCAGCAGATGGAGAAGCAAGGAATGCCACTGCTGAAGCTATTTCTTCAGGTTGGCCTAGCCTAGCTAGTGGCACATACTGTATCAGGTCTCTTTGCTGTTTTTCTGAAAGCGCACGAGTCATATCAGTATCAATAAAACCCGGGGAGACGCAATTCACAGTAATATTGCGACTACCTACTTCACGCGCCAGAGATTTACTAAGCCCCATTACCCCGGCTTTGGCAGCAGAATAATTTGCTTGCCCAATATTACCTGTTGTTCCCACGATTGAGGATATATTTATGATGCGACCTGAGCGTGCTCTCATCATAGCACGCAGCACTTCACGACTTAGGCGGAATACCGACTTAAGATTTGTTTCAATAATTTCATCCCATTTCTCATCTTTCATCCGGACCAACAGGTCATCACGAGTTATGCCAGCATTATTCACAAGGATCGTTATCTCGCCAAATTTATTACGTGTTTCTGCAAGGGTGTTTTCAATCTGAACAGTATCGTTAACATTTAACACCATGCCCATACCTTTTATACTAGCTTCCCTAAGATAATGGCTAATATTTCTAGCACCTTCTACAGTCGTTGCGGTTCCAACTACTGTGGCGCCATCTCTTCCAAGTTTAAGTGCAATTGCCTGCCCAATACCACGGCTAGCTCCAGTCACTAATGCTATTTGATTTTGCAACATGATCTCTACTTATTTAAAAATGTAACAAAACATAAAAACCATTACTAATAAAGAAGAACAAAAATTTCTATAGGTGTTTTTCGATACTTATACTACATCAAAACATTAATAGTCTGTCGGAGTATTGTGCTGTTTATTAATGCTATGTTCTGTAAATCTTTGTCTATTCGCTTGTTAAGTCCTGTTAAAACCTTACCCGGGCCACACTCTACTACGTGGGTGATACCTGCTGCTGCAAAAGCACTAATAGTTTCTGTCCATCGTACTGGAATACATAGCTGTTTTACCAAAATATTTATAATAGCAGTGTTTTTTTCGTGTTGTTTTACATCCGCATTATGCAGTATTGGAATTCTTGGTTTTAGCAGTGGCAACATACTTAGTCGTTGCCGCATTTTTTTAGCTGTTGGAGCCATCAGTGAACAATGCGAAGGAACGCTTATTGGCAACAATACCGCCAGTTTCGCGCCTTTTTCTTTTGCTAGCTCAATGCCACGCAATACAGCATTTTTATGTCCTGCAATTACAACTTGCCCAGGCGAATTAAAATTTGCAGGTTCCAGTAATTCCCCGACAGAATTATTTGTAACATCAGTGCATATTTTTCGTATCATATTATCATCTAGTCCTAAGATCGCAGCCATATTTCCGGTTCCTTCTGGCACCGCTTGCTGCATTATTTCCCCTCGGAAACGTACAATTGACAGGGCATCATGAAAATTCATTACACCTGAGACAACTAATGCAGTGTATTCACCCAAACTGTGGCCAGCTATGAAAGTAGGCTTTGGTCCGCCTAAGATTTCCCATGCTCGGTAGAGGGCAATACCAGATGTCAGCATCAATGGTTGAGTATTTGTTGTGAGGTTGAGGCTATCAGTCGGCCCAATATTAACCATCTTCCATAGGTCTTGTCCTAGAATATCAGATGCCTCAGAGAAAGTTTCCTGTACTATGGGTAAATCAGCATATCCTTTCATCATGCCAACTGTTTGCGAACCTTGACCAGGAAATACAAGGGCAAATTTCATTATTTACCAGCGGATTAGTACCGCCCCCCAGGTAAAACCACTACCTACTCCTTCCAGTAATACATATTGGCCAGATTTAATGCGTCCGTCTCGTGAAGCTATATCGAGTGCCAACGGAATAGAAGCAGCAGAAGTATTGCCGTGTTTGTTAATTGTAGTAACTACTTTCTCCATTGGTATACCAAGTTTCTTTGCTGTTGATTGGATAATCCGAATATTAGCTTGGTGTGGGATCAACCAACTTATATCAGATATTTGTAAATTATTTTCGGCTACAGCTTCGTGAACAATTTCTTCCATTACCTTTACTGCAAACTTAAAAACTGTATTACCTTCCATAGTAATATAAGGATTACCCTGTATCTTTCCGTTACAGATATTTCCAGATAAGGCTAGGGTATTAGCGTGACTTCCATCAGAATGTAAATGGCTTGAAATTATTCCTGGTTGATTGCTTTGAGTTATTAGTACAGCCCCAGCTCCGTCTCCAAACAATACACAGGTACCACGATCATCCCAGTCGAGTATACGAGAGTAGATTTCAGTGCCAACTACTAACGCAGTTCGGCACCTGCCAGCGCGGATGAACATGTCTGCAGTAGCAAGCGCATAGATAAAGCCACTACATACCGCTTGCACGTCAAACGCCGGACAATTTTTGATTCCAAGCTTGTTTTGTAAAATACATGCAGTACTTGGAAAAATCATATCTGGAGTAGTGGTGGCGACTATAATAAGATTAATTTCATCTGTGCTCACATCTGCTGCTTTCATCGCCTCGTGGCTGGCCTTAAGCGCTAGATCACTTGCCAATTCATTATCAGCCGCAATATGCCGTTGCTCAATCCCCGTTCGACTACGTATCCATGAGTCGCTGGTATCAACCATATTTTCAAGATCATGGTTAGTGAGAATTTTCTCAGGTAAATAACCGCCTGTCCCAATAATTTTGGAATACATCATGCGGCATCTTCTTTTGATGAAGGTTGTGAGGGTGGAGTTGTATCTTTTGGGTGATGTGGTAGTTCCTGTATATGCTCACTGATTTTATTTAGCATGCCACCTCGAACTTCTTCAAAAGCGCGTTTGATGGCAAATCCAAAAGCATATTCATCAGCTGAACCATGGCTTTTGATAACGATACCGCTTAGTCCAAGCAAGCTCGCACCATTAAATCTGCGGTGATCAAGCCGGCTCTTAAAAGAATTGAGAACCGGCATGGCAATGATTCCAGCAAGTTTTGTAAGGAAACTACGTTTAAATTCTTCTTTTAAATAAGTAGCTCCCATCTGAGCTAATCCCTCTGAAGTTTTTAGCGCTACGTTGCCAACGAAACCATCACATACCACCACATCAGTAGTGCCCTTGTAAATATCATCACCCTCAATATTTCCGTAAAAATTAAGTCCACTAGCACGAAGTAATTCAGCTGCTTGTTTAACTGTTTCGTTGCCCTTGATAGCTTCTTCACCAATGTTTAACAAGCCAATGGTTGGTCTATGTATACCTTCTGCTACTGATGCTAGAGTGGTGCCCATAACACCGAATTGAAGTAGATGTTCTGGGCTACAATCAATATTGGCTCCCAGATCCAGAACGTAGGTGGGGCCTTTCATGGTAGGAAGTACTACTGCAAGTGCTGGTCGATCAATACCTGGGAGAGTTCTTATAACAAACCGGGATGTTGCAAGTAATGCGCCGGTATTTCCAGCACTGACACAGGCTTGGGCCGTGCCATCCTTGACTAGATTTATTACAATTCGCATCGAAGATTCTTTTTTTCTGCGCAGTGCTACTAAAGGAGAGTCATTCATATCGACGACTTCGCTTGCGGCATGCAACTTCAATCTGGAATTAGGTGATACTTTAAGAGTTTTCAGTTCTGCCTCTATCGCATCAGGTAATCCTACCAAAACGATATTGCATTCAGGATTGCGGTGGAGAAAATTAACTGCAGAGGGAACCGTTACTTTAGGACCATAATCACCACCCATGCAGTCTATGGCTACAGTATTATCCAATTTAGATGCCCATCATAAGGTCTGGGACGAACTGAGTTTTATTTGATTTGTAGAAGAAATAACTAAAAGTCTAATCGTTTTTAGTTTTAACAATTTTTTTTCCACGATAGTAACCGTTGGGACTAATGTGATGTCTCATATGTACCTCGCCTGTACTAGGCTCCAATGCTAAAGGCGAGCTAGTTAGAAAATCGTGTGAACGATGCATTCCACGTTTCGATGGCGATTTCTTATTTTGCTGGACGGCCATAGTATTTAACTCCTTAAATAATTTTAGTGTGTTTCTTTAATTTAGCTAACGCTACAAATGGATTTTTTTCTCCTATTGGATTGCTATCAGTAAATTCTTGAGCCGAGCACTCATTTTCTCTGTGCCGTGGAGAAATTGGGAGGCTTAAAATGATTTCGTCTTCAATTAGTTCCAAGATATCTAAATTAGAATCTGCCAAAATCCCGTCAATTGTTTCAATTTCATCAAGATGAGACAATTCATTTTCATTTTCAGCTAGAAGTATCTCCCTCTGTATATTTAGTAAGTATGTTAGTTTTCCAAGACATCGCTGACAATGTAAAGGTATTTCTCCGTTTATAATAACCTGCAATATAGATTTGTCATTTTTATCTAAAACACCACTTATTTTGTATTTTAGCTTACCCTGATTATCATATAAATAGTCTTTCAGACGCATACAATCTTTAAGTATGATTTTACCATGGAGCGTTCTAGTATTGCTCACAAAATCAAGGGTATCTATAACAATTTGTGCAGACATAAGGCGCGCATGATATATTTTTTGTACTTAAGTGTCAAAAACCATAATATAAAATAACCTTTGAATACACAAAATCACGCACAGAAACTTGTTCTTGGATCAAGTTCTACTTATCGTTACGAGCTACTTTGTCGCTTGCAAATTCCTTTTGAGGCTTCTAGCCCAAATATTGATGAAACAGCTTTATCTGGTGAATCGCCGGAAACTACTGCTTGCCGCTTAGCCGAAAACAAGGCGCGTGCAGTTGCTAGGAATTATCCAGATGCTCTCATCATAGGGGCTGATCAGGTGGCGGCACTTGATGGCATTCACCTTGGAAAGCCACTTAATCATGAGATTGCAACTAAGCAACTATATATCATGCGTGGAAGAGAGGTAGTTTTTCATACTGCAATAAGTCTTTTCAACAGCCGAAGCGGTAGAATGCAGTCCCGACTTATTTCTTCTCTTGTTAAATTTCGTGAACTAAGTGATCAACAGATTAGAAACTACTTAACAAAGGAACAACCTTATCATTGTGCGGGTAGCGCAAAGTATGAGGGGCTTGGCATCG
>JAHELA010000179.1 GCA_024644425.1 Nitrosomonadaceae bacterium | reverse complement strand
GTTTGGGTTGCGCCGTATTTCTCTATGTATATATCAATCAAAACAGTTTTTGATTCAAATGTTAAATAGCCTTCATACTCATTATCTAATTTGAATGATTCTCTACATCCAAAAGCAATTAAACAACCGGCAACGAAATCAAATTTTTTGTCCTTACCTCGATTGTTTGGATGGATTTCAATCAATTCCATACTCATCATTCCGTTGAGCAAAATCAATTGAATAGCTCCATGCACAATTTTGTCTTTATCCTCTCTGAGTCTTAGAATGTATATTTCGGAATTTGCTTTTTTAAAGGCAATTTTCCAATTAAAGCTCCATCCATCTTTTTTCAGTGGCAAATCACTATTTACCGCTTTTATGATTTCAGCTTCCTTTAATAATCCACTTTTGACTTCAAATACAAACATTAACCAACTTATCATTTAAACGCTAAATATATGAAATTAGTTGTCAAAATATGATATTATTAGTATTGAGTTCGAAATTATGAGGGGTAACTGGCGATACCCAGTGGCCATCCCGATAGGGTGGCTGATGTGGTTATCGCTTGTGTGTGCCCAGCATGGGCATCTTTTCGTATGAAGATACGGATTAATCTAGAAGGTGAAAGTCCTTTATGGGCGAGGTTGACACCTCGAACCATTAGTAAGTCGCAAGGGTGTTAACCGTGAGGTTAGATCTGAAGGAAGCGAGACTACAAAAGCCGGTTCTAACAAACAGGAACTTGATACAGAGGCTATTAGAGTTGGGGTGAGTAAGCACAGCATTACGAAGCCCTAAGAATACCAAAAGACTCTTTTAGTAGATCAAGTAGATATCGGTGGAAAGAAGATGCAATTACCTGGGGAGATCTCAAATTTAGTTGATAAATCTGAGAAGTCAGCCGAGGTCATAGTACCAATAGAAACGAGTGAGGATTGCTAAAACCATACCCTCTAGGACTCACAATTTGGGAAGGACTGAACATTAAATCACGTCTGGATTCACTATGGAATCAAATCGATAGCCATAGTCTAAAAAGACAGAAAAAAAAATGAATTGATAGCAAAGATTCTACAAGGTAGGAACCTGTATAAAGCTTGCCGATGCGTGGTAAGTAATAAGGGTTCATGCGGCGTAGATGGAATGGAAGTAGATAATCTACAAGAGTATCTATCAACCCACAAGAGTGATCTAGTGCGAGAAATACTTGGAGGACAATACTTGTCAAACGCTATCAGAGGAGTAGAGATTCCTAAATTAAATGGGAAGAAACGTCTTTTAGGAATACCCACCGTAGTGGACAGATGGTTACAACAAGCGGTAAGCCAGCAGCTGATGACGAGATTCGAATTGAAATTCTCAGATTACAGTTATGGTTTCCGTCCAAAGAAGAATATGCAACAAGCTCTTATGCAATCGCTCGCATATATCAATGATGGATATAGCGACATTGTAGATATAGACTTGAGCAAATTCTTTGATGAAGTTGCGCATTACAAGATACTACAACTTATCTATGTGAAGATGAAATGCGAAACCACAATGCGATTAATTCGTAAATGGTTACGCGCACCAATCCTCATAGATGGCAAGTTACACAAGCGACGCAAGGGACTACCGCAAGGAAGTCCGTTGAGTCCCTTACTTTCCAACATTATGTTGGATCAATTGGATCAATACTTAGAAACACGAGGGTTGAAATTTATTCGCTACGCCGACGATTTCAGTATCTACACAAGGTCAAAATCAGAAGCACGCTCTATTGGCAATGAAGTATATGTCTTTTTAAGAGATAAACTGGCATTGCAAATCAATAGAGAGAAAAGTGGTATTAGACGACCATCAAACTTCACAGTATTGGGTCATAACTTCACTTCTGTATACAAGAAAGGAAGCAAAGGACAATATCAATTGATAGTAAGTAAACGTAGCTGGGCGGAATTTAAGAGAAAACTCAAGCGAGCAACCAAGAAAACGCTTCCATGTAGTTTTAACGAACGATTAGGCCGCTTAAAACTAATCTATCAAGGATGGATTAATAACTACCGACTAGGCAACATTTATACAAAGCTAAAGAAGGTAGATGAGTGGCTGAGAAATCGTCTACGATCCTGCATCTGGCATGACTGGAAAAAGCCTGAGCGTAAACGTAAGAATCTTATAAGGTTAGGAGTTGAGAAAGGAATGGCGTATGCGTGGAGCAGAACTAGAATGGGAGGATGGGCTGTTGCTCAAAGTCCTATACTAGGTACAACATTAAAAGTATCTGTGCTCAAGCGTAAAGGCTATGTTTCCTTGATTGACTATTACTCCAAATTCAAAGTTTCGATTTGATGAACCGCCTAGTACGTGACCCGTATGCTAGGTGGTGTGAGAGGTGCACCGTGGGCTTTATCGCTCACGGCCATCTACTCGATTATGTCTTGTTGCGTTTAATATGTTTAACTAATTTATTTGGATCTTGTCGGGTATCAAAAACAGTTAAAATAGTGATTTCAGTTTGGTTATGTATGTAGTAGAAAGTTGTTTGTTTAGTAACTACACATTTATGTAAACCTTTCTTTATGGA
>JAHELA010000050.1 GCA_024644425.1 Nitrosomonadaceae bacterium | reverse complement strand
TATAATTTTACCTATGACTCATTTATTCATTATTGGTTTAATGTAGGGGCCCATGTAGGATTTTTCGATCAATGCCAGCCTTACTTTATATGAACGGTCTGTACCGAAGTTGTACCGCGGAATGTGAATTATTGGAGAGGGGTAGCAAGGGGGTTATACCCACTCATTACTATATTGCAATGGAAGAAAATAAAATCTATTGGAAATTTAATATCAGCCATTTTTGTCCATAAGCCCTCTACGAACAAGGTTATGTGATAAGGTATCCACAGCCTATTGTATTTCTTTAAAGCTTACTAACGCCAATGCGATACATAGAAGCTACATATAACTACCCATTTGTTGCGGTATCTATTGTTGTAGCTATTCTCTCATCTTATGTGGCATTAGAACTGGCTGATGTAGCATGGAAGTCACAAAAAAAATACCACCTGAATAAGTGGTTAGGGCTAAGTTCTGTAGCCTTGGGGTTGGGTATATGGACAATGCATTTTACTGGCATGTTTGCATACACGCTTCCCATCTCCGTTCATTATGAAGCAGGGCTTACGTTCTTATCACTGCTGATCGCTATTTCCGCAAGTTTCTTAGGTTTTGGTATTGCCAGCATTGGTCGAAATCTCTGGTATACCCTCCTTGGTGGAACCATCATGGGGATAGGTATTGCGGGCATGCATTATATGGGGATGCGTGGCATGCACTTAGCGGCTGACATGCACTATGATTTTTTACTAGTGTCCCTGTCAGTTATTCTCGCTATAGTCATATCAAGTTTGGCATTATGGCTGCTTGTTTCGCTAAAAGCAGAAAAAACTAGTAGCTCCTTTTTTATAAAAACCATGGCTGCTTGCATGATGGGCATAGCCATTTCGAGCATGCATTACACAGGTATGGCAGCGTTAAATTTAACTTTTAATGAAGAAGCAATAATAGACAAGCGTGGTTTTATGATTGAAGGCGAGCTTATGGCAGCTGCGTTATCCTTCGCTGCTATCTTACTCATACTATTACCCTTGTTTACCGCCAGATATGAGAATCGCTTTTCACAACGACTGGCAGCTGAACTTGAGTTGCTCCGCATCAATGAATCACGTTTGCGTACATTGATTGAAAATGCACCAGATGAATTTTATGCCTATGATATTAAAGGCAGAATTACGGACTTTAATGAAGCCATTTGTAATGATCTTGGGTATTCCCGCGATGAGCTTGTGCATACAAATATATTTGACTTTGAGGTATCTCCCACAGCAAAAAAACTTATTAGCAACGTCTGGCCTTCACTAGAAACGGGCGCATCTTATACTGTTAACGCTGTTCATGTTTGCAAAAATAAAACCGAATACCCTGTCGAAGTCAGCATGACCTGTATTGTCGATAATGGCGAAAAATATATTTTCGCACTAGCGCGTGATATGACTGAAAATGAAAACCTGAAAACCCACCTATCAGAGCTTGCAATGACGGATGAGTTGACAGCTTTATTTAATCGTAGAGCATTCCTGTCATATTTTGAAAAAGAATTGTCAAGAGCAAAAAGAAACACCGAAGATATATCAATTCTTATGATTGATATTGATTTTTTTAAAAAGATAAATGATAAATATGGTCATCATGTTGGCGATATAGTCCTTCATCATTTTTCTACTGTAGCAAAAAATACGATTAGAAATGAGGACACCATTGGGCGCTTTGGAGGCGAAGAATTTTCGGTTTTGTTACCTAATACAACAATTGATACGGCTGGCATTATTGCTGAAAGACTAAGGAAAACGATAGAAAATACATTTGTGGAGCATGAAGGCCAGAAAATAACTTTCACAGTAAGCATCGGCATTGCTATGCTTGATGACAAAGATATGGCACCAGAAGCACTAATGAAGAATGCTGATGATGCGCTCTATAATGCCAAAGAAAATGGTAGAAACCGTATCATGATATACAACGCAAAACAAAATAATGCTAAAACAACCTAAAAGCGCCCTTGAAGCATTTAAGATTTTACAAAAATTAGTGGGCGAACCCTACGACGGAATACGCGGGAAACTTCCCAAATGGATACCACAGAAATTTATTGATCAATTTAAGAACACCCAGTACAAGTTATTGATAGAACAAAGATATAATCCTGACCAAATTAAACGGTATATCGCAAATTATCCGAACAATCTGGACAACCTCAAACTAGAAATGGCTCACGTAAATATTCCGGAAAATATACAAGTCGATATTGATCGGCTATGGATTATCAAATATGCAATCAAAATTGGCGAACAAAAAGGATTGGAAATTTTACTTGCTGGCAAAACTGCAAGAAGCTTTCTCCATGGACAAAAAGAAAAAGAAAAAGAAAATTTAAAGATGGGCAGAGAGAAAGGTACGGCAAAAAATAAAGCCAGAGCAATCGCAATTAAGGCACTCGCTAAACAGGTGAATGATGCCCTATTGAGAAGCCCAATTAGCGCAAGATGGAATCTTGATAAACGGGCTGAGGCAATCGCAAAAAAACTGGAAAAGGGGACGATAAATATAGAGGGCAAACCCACTCCCGCCAAGATGGAGAGTGGGAAAAGCTACTCTAGTGAGACAATTAAAGGCTGGATAATTGGAACATAACCCTCCGTTTTTACCTGACTTACCAATTTTCTCAACAAGTCTGGCCTAGATTATATAACTTATTCTTTATTAACAGTAAAATATTTGGCTATTAGGGCATAGTTTTACGTTTGGCCTGACTTACCAACTTTCTGCGATAATTATGAACGCGAATACTTCTACTATATAGAGATAGGGATTAGTATATTTACGAATCCCCTTTTTTTATGGCGCCCTGGGCAAGAATCGAACTTGCGACCTACCCCTTAGGAGGGGGTCGCTCTATCCACTGAGCTACCAAGGCTGATATCATTTTACGTCAAATTCCAGTAAGAAAAAATGTGAGCAACTCTATTGCAGGCCGCCTACAAACAAAATAAGTGCAAAATGGACAGTTAAAAAGTAGACTTAAGACTTAAATAGGAGATACGTTAATGAGATTGCAGGCATTAATAGCAACATTAATAGGAGTAATTATGTTTTCCTGGAGCCATGTAGCAAATGCTGATGCCCTTAAAGTGGGACAATCTGCACCAGATTTTAAGCTGCCTGACCAGAATGGCAAAATTCATACTTTGGAAGATTTTCGCGGTAAATGGTTGGCGCTGTATTTTTACCCTAAGGACGATACACCCGGTTGTACGGAGCAAGCATGCAAGTTCCGCGATGATCTCCATAAACTCACGGCATTGGGCGCAAATGTAGTTGGTGTAAGTGTGGACGATACAACCAGCCACGCAAATTTTGCCAAGAAATATAACCTTCAATTTCCGCTTCTCGCCGATAGCAAGGCTGAAACCGCCGCTCAATACGGATCTTTGATGAATCTAGGTATAGTTAAATTTGCTAAACGTAATACTTTTCTAATCGACCCGAAAGGGAAAATTGCGAAAATATATTGGTCGGCAAGCGCATCGCGCAACTCAATCGAGGTACTAGAGGACTTGAAGAAATTACAGAAACTATAAAAAAATTATACAATTTTGTAATTTGAACTATACATCAGCATTTATTTTGCCTTCATAGACATCGATGTTTTGAGTAACACTAATACTGCGCCGCTACCACCATCAGATGGACCCGCCTGGCAAAAGGCTAAAATATAGTTATGCTGTGTAAGCCTGCTCCAAACCATGGTTTTTAATATTGGCTCACGATTTTTTGAGTTTAGCCCTTTACCATGTATTATTTGCACGCATCGAAAACCTCTCTTATTGCAAGTATCAAGGAATTCCTCCAGTTCCTGTAGTGCTTCATCGCGAGTTAACCCATGCAAATCAAGCTGAGCATTAATCTTCCATTGGCCGCGTCGAAGTTGCTTTAAAGTCTTGCGTGATACTCCAGAGCGCAGAAACGAATGTTCATCACCTGCTTCCATTTCTGGCAGATTGTTCTGATTTGAAAATGAACTATCTGATGTTGAAACCCTGTCACGTAAAGCGCGCTTAAAAATGGGCTGTGGAGGCTTACGAGAATGGACAACCTTATCAGTTGCTGGTAATGGCTCAACGCCCTGAACTGCCTTTCGAAATATTGAGGTTTCATCATTACTATCTACAGGCACTTTTTTGCTCGATTTCATAAGAAACTTTGATCTTATTTCTAGTTTAAATCATCAAGATATTTTTCTGCATCAAGTGCGGCCATACATCCAGTACTTGCACTGGTCACTGCCTGACGATAAATATGGTCCTGCACATCACCGGCTGCAAATACACCGGGTATGCTGGTAGCAGTTGCATTACCTTGACTGCCTCCTTGAGTGATAATGTAACCATTTTTCATTTCAAGTTGCTCCTGAAAAATATCGGTGTTAGGTTTGTGACCAATAGCAATAAATACACCTTGTAAATCTACCGTTTTCGTAGAATCATCTTGGGTATTTTTGATACGCATTCCAGTTACGCCAGATTTATCACCAAGCACTTCATCCAAAACATAATTAAGCTCTAGTTTTATGTTGCCATTTTTTACCCTGTCCATGAGTTTATCAATCAGGATTTTTTCCGAGCGGAATTTATCTCGCCGATGTACCAAAGTAACCTGACGTGCAATATGAGAAAGATATAGGGCCTCTTCTACTGCAGTATTTCCGCCACCTACAACTGCCACATCTTGTCCCTTGTAAAAAAATCCATCACAAGTAGCGCAGGCTGATACCCCCCTACCCATGAACTCCTCTTCAGACGGCAGCCCAAGATATTGGGCAGATGCACCTGTTGCAATAACAAGCGCGTCACTAGTATAGGTTCCCTGATCACCAATCATGGTAATAGGTTTATCAGCAAGCTTGACGGTATGAATATGATCAAAAATTACCTCTGTGTTAAAACGCTCGGCATGTTTCAGGAAGCGCTCCATCAGTTCTGGACCCTGTACACCATTTGCATCTGCTGGCCAATTATCTACATCGGTTGTAGTCATCAATTGTCCGCCCTGGGCTAATCCAGTAATAACAATGGGGCTCAGGTTTGCACGAGCTGCATAAACCGCTGCAGTATAACCAGCAGGACCGGAACCAAGAATTATTAAGCGAGAGTGTTTAGTTGTCATAAGTCAGGTATATAAGGAATAGTAGAAAAAAACAAGCTTGCTACAATTTTTGTGCGACCCAATCCGTAACGCTATCTAGTGCTGTAGTTAAATTTTCGGGCTGATTGCCTGCTGCTTGTGCAATTTCTGAGCGCCCACCGCCTTTTCCTCCGACTTGCAAAGCAACAAAATTAACCAACTCGCTTGCTTTTACTTTTTCTGCCAGATCGGGTGTTACACCTGCAATCAACGTGGCTCTGCCAGACTCGTCTGCGCCAAGCACTACAATGCATGATTTCAACTTATTTTTAAATCCGTCTATAGTTTCACGCATAGTCTTTGCATCTACGCCCTCTAGAATAGCAGCTAATACATTCACGCCCTTTATTTTTGTTACTTGATTGATAAGCTTGTCGCCTTGTGAGCTGGCTAGTTTTAACTTTAATTGCGATAAGGTTTTTTCTAAGCTCCTTACGTTATTAATTATTTGAGAAATCTTTTGAGTCGTTTCTTCTGGCTGTGTTTTTAATACTTTGGCAATTTCTAACAACTGGATTTCTTTTTGTTGCGCATACTCAAATGCCGTCTCTCCTGTGACTGCTTCTACCCTACGAACACCTGCAGCTATACCACCTTGAGAACGAATTTTAAATAATCCAATATCTCCCGTACGATTGACGTGTGTTCCTCCGCATAACTCTCGTGATGATCCTATATCTAACACCCGCACTTCTTCACTATATTTCTCGCCGAACAGCATTACTGCGCCTATTTTCTGTGCGTCTTCCATTTTCATTACACGAGCATCAGTTTTGGTGTTGGTAAAAATTTCAGCGTTAACTATGTTTTCTACCTTAAGTATTTCTGCATCCGTCATCGGTTTATCATGCGCGAAATCAAAACGTGTTTTATGAGCATCGACTAGCGACCCTTTCTGTTGTACATGGGAACCAAGCACCTCTCGCAAGGCTTTATGCATTAGGTGAGTAACTGAATGGTTGCGCTCTGTGCGCGCTCTCACAACCTGATCAACTTTTGCTAAGACCTTATCATTAACAGCCAATTTCCCATTATCTAGTTTACCTCTATGCCCAAAAACATCAGCCTGAATTTTTTGTGTGTCCTCTACAGTGAATGTCCCGCCCTCAGTCTGTAATACGCCACAATCTCCTACCTGTCCTCCAGACTCAGCGTAAAACGGCGTGTGATCAAGCACAATTAATGCCACATCCCCTGCCTTTATGGAATCTACCTGACTACCTTCTTTATAAATAGCAAGAACCTGACCTTCATGCTGCAGGCTCTCATAGCCATGAAACTGTGTTGTGCTCCCATCGTATTCCATTACATTCTGCATAGTAAATTTACTTGCCCCGCGCGCGCGTTCACGCTGATTTTCCATTGCTTTCTCATATTCTTCCTGAGTATTTTTAGTATAAGGAAGGCCTCTTTCACGGCATAAATCTTTTGTTAAATCCGCAGGAAACCCATAGGTATCATATAATGTAAACACATCTTGACCAGAAAAAGTCATTGAATTTTCTGCTAGCAATGATTCGAACCACCGCATTCCTTTTGCCAGAGTTTCTCCAAAACGCTCCTCTTCTTGTTTCAATACTGAAGCCACTCGCGTTTTAGTTTTGACCAACTCTGGGTAGGCCTGACCCATTGCATTTACAAGATCATCCACTAATAAATAAAAAAAAGGCTGCTTTTTACCCAGTTTATAACCATGACGGACAGCACGACGGATAATGCGACGAAGCACATATCCGCGCCCTTCATTGTCAGGAATTACACCATCAGCTATAAGGAAAGAACTCGCACGAATATGATCAGCAATTACCTTAAGTGAATTTTCAGTGAGTTTAGTAGTATTGGTTACCTTTGCGGCTTTACGAACAAGGCCTTGGAATAAATCTATTTCATAATTAGAATGCACATTTTGTATTACAGCCGAAATACGCTCTAATCCCATACCAGTATCTACAGAAGGTCGGGGCAACAAGTGATCTGTTCCTTTACTATCTCGATTATATTGCATGAACACTAAGTTCCAGATCTCAACGTAGCGGTCGCCCCCTCCTTCCGGTGTGCCCGGTGGGCCGCCTGAAAATTCAGCCCCATGATCGTAGAAAATTTCAGAACAAGGACCACAAGGTCCGGTGTCTCCCATTTGCCAAAAATTATCCATGGTGGATATGCGCACCAACCGTGAAGAAGCAACGCCTACCTCATTAAGCCAAATGTCGGCTGCTTCATCATCCTCGGCATAGACTGTTACCCACAACTTTTCCTGTGATATTTTCAATGTAACAGTGAGAAATTCCCATGCAAAAAGGATTGCCTCCTTCTTAAAATAATCCCCAAAACTAAAATTTCCCAGCATCTCAAAAAAGGTGTGATGACGTGCGGTATAACCCACATTCTCGAGATCGTTATGTTTCCCGCCGGCACGCACACAGCGTTGTGCGCTTACTGCACGCTTATAAGGTCGCTTGTCCTTACCAAGAAATACGTCTTTGAACTGCACCATTCCTGCGTTAGTAAACAACAGAGTTGGATCATTACTTGGAACAAGAGGACTCGATGCTACAATTGTGTGTCCGCGTTCTGCGAAAAACTCCAGAAATTTTTGTCTTATTTCGTTACTTTCCATATCTATTTTTTTGAAGAAAAAAACATGAGCCTGGCCGCTCTTCTAATCCCGAGGCTGTAATACTCGCCTTATTATCTCTGATGTAAAACCCCGGCTCATCAAAAATCGCATCTGTTTTGCTCGTTCTTTAGCGTTAACAGGCTTTGTGCCAAATTTTTTTTGCCATACAGTACGCGCTGTTTCGAGCTCAGTTTCCTTAAGCTGAGGTAATGCGGCGGCAATTAGGCTTTCATCTATGCCTTTCTGCTGTAACTCACGCACGATGCGTTGGCTGCCAAATTTACACCTACGTGCGTGGATCACCTGCTCGATCATCCTTCCGGCTGACAAAAGGCCATGCTGCTCCAATGAGTCCAACACACAAGATAGCTCTTCAGGGGTTGGCGCATAAGGCGCAAGTTTGTTTTCTAATTCCAACCTGGAGTGCTCACGCCGCGCTAGATAACCTAGGGCACGGATTTTTAAACTCGGCCCAGAAGACATGATACTTATTCCACAGTAATAGCTTCAGCCTGGCCAGCAACTCCCACGATAGTGCGAATTTTTAACTCAAGTTCTTTTGCAACATCTGGATGCTGTTTCAGATATTCACGCGCATTATCTTTGCCCTGACCAATTTTTTCACCGTTATATGCGTACCAAGCACCAGATTTATCAACTAGGTTATGCTGTACGCCAAGTTCAAGAATTTCTCCCTCGCGCGAAATACCTTCGCCATATAGTATGTCGAACTCAGCTTTTTTGAATGGTGGCGCAACTTTATTCTTGACCACCTTGACGCGAGTTTCATTACCAAGCACCTCATCACCCTTTTTAATAGCGCCAATACGACGAATATCGAGTCGAACCGATGAGTAGAACTTCAGAGCATTACCACCGGTAGTGGTTTCTGGGTTACCGAACATAACTCCAATTTTCATGCGAATTTGATTAATAAAAATTACCATTGTATTGCTGCGTTTGATATTAGCAGTAAGCTTTCGTAGTGCCTGCGACATCAATCTCGCTTGTAAGCCCATTTGAGGCTCGCCCATCTCTCCCTCAATTTCTGCACGTGGCGTTAAAGCCGCAACCGAATCTATAACTACTACATCAACTGATCCAGAACGAACAAGCATATCGGCAATTTCTAGCGCCTGTTCCCCATTATCGGGCTGTGAAATAAGTAGCTCCTGAACATTGACACCAATCTTTTGTGCATACTGAGGATCTAGGGCGTGTTCTGCATCAATAAATGCAGCGGTGCCGCCAATCTTTTGCATCTCTGCGATAACTTGTAGTGTGAGCGTGGTCTTGCCCGACGATTCTGGTCCATAGATTTCTATTACTCTTCCACGTGGCAGCCCCCCCACACCCAACGCGATATCAAGTCCCAGAGAGCCAGTGGAAACCGCTTGGATATCTCTGGTAGTATCGCTCTCACCAAGACGCATGATCGAACCCTTACCAAACTGTTTTTCAATCTGGGAAAGGGCCACTGCCAGAGCCTTATTTTTATTTGCATCCATAAATTTATCCTTTTAAAAATTCGTTAAATTATCGCACATGTAAATCAACCCAGAAAGGCAACAAAAAAATAAAGGGTCTGTAATTTAGGCAACTGAAGAATTCATTTCATTCAACAATGAGATTACCCCTTGTAGAGCCACCGATACTGACTGCCTCCTTACCGCCTCGCGATCACCAGTAAAATGTCTTGTTTCACTAAGCACATGACTGTCTTTCATTACCCAAGCAAAACACACCATGCCAACGGGTTTTTTTACGGTTCCGCCCCCAGGGCCTGCAATACCAGTAATCGACACTGAGACTTGTGCGTGGCTTCGGGAAACTCCACCATGCGCCATTTCCCTAGCAATTTCCTCAGATACTTCTCCGTGTTGCTTAATCGCCTTACTGCTTACGCCTAGCATTTCTTGTTTTGAAATGGTGGTATAGGTAATGAAACCTCGTTCGTACCAAGCTGAGCTGCCTGAAATCGAAGTAACCACATGCCCCAACCAACCACCTGTACAGGATTCTACGCTAACAAGCATTAACCCTTGTTGTATAAGCTTTAAACCAACTTCCTGAGCTAGATGTTGAAGTGTTGTGTCATTCATAGCATTTATGATACCGCCCAAACTTACACCTTTTTATGTTATTACAAATGCCTTCCAGGCTGCCAAACAAAGCAATGTAAAAAATGCTGCAAGTAAATCGTCAAACATCACTCCAAAACCGTTGCGCAACTTCTTATCATAATATCTGATTGGCTGGGGTTTAAATATGTCA
>JAHELA010000178.1 GCA_024644425.1 Nitrosomonadaceae bacterium | reverse complement strand
GCTTCGATCTCTACCTTATCACCAGCTCCTGTACCTGTTGCGTGGGCGTTTATATAGTTGACTGAGGTAGGTTCAAGCATAGCGTCATCAAGTGCTGCTTGCATTGCATGTACTTGACCTTTAGCAGATGGTTGAGTGAGATTATGTGCATCACTTGAGGAGCCATACCCTACAATTTCTGCTAATGGTTCTATACCTCTTGCAGCTGTGATTTCTTCTGATTCTAGTATGAGCATTGCAGCACCCTCACCAAGTACTAAACCGCTTCTATCTTTCGAGAATGGGCGGCATGAAGCGTGAGCACCATCAGGGTGCTCCTTGGCCAGAACCGTGAGCGCTTCCCAGCACACTAAAGAGCCGTCATGTAGCATCGCTTCAGCTCCACCAGTGACAGCACGCTCTAGATACCCATCGCGTATTGCACGAAAAGCTTCACCGATTGCGGTTGACGAAGATGAACATGCTATTGAGTAATTTTGAGAGGGTCCATGTAGCTTGTGACGCATTGAAATGTGACCAGCTGGGGCATTAGCCATGATTAGAGGTACTGTGGTTGGCCTTGCCATTCGAGATTTATCCTGAAAAAACTTTCTGTAGGATTCTTCTATTGTCTGTGCTCCTCCAAGAGCACAACCTGTGTATACGCCTGTTGAAGACAGATCAACATCCCCAGACAGTAATCCAGCATGTTCGAGTGCTTGACGTGCAGCTATTACAGCCATCTGCGAAACCCGGTCCATGAATAGAATTTGTGCCTTGGGAATTTTCCCTGTCGGATCAAAGTCAATACTTGCAACTAGAACATCACTGCCAAACTCGGGTGTGCCAGTATGTATCAGACGGATAGCAGATTCGCCAAGGTAAATCTTGTCAAAAACCTGATTTGGGTCGTCACCGTGTGGAGAGACAAGTCCGATACCAGTGACAAATACGCGGTTACGCTTCACAAGAGGGATCAACCGCTTTTGGCTTTAACTGTCTCGTCAATTAATGCAACAGCTTCGCCAAGAGTCTTAAAATCTAATTTGTCGGTAGGAATCTCAATATCATATTTTTCAGAAATATCAAACATCAATTCCACCATTGTAAGCGAATCCAGCCCAAGGGACTCTAAGGTTGCCTCAGGTGCAATAGCATCTGCATCGACATCAAACTTGTCAATAAGTAGCTGACGAATGTAATCGTATGAATTCAAGAGGATTGATTAATACCAGTCACGTAGTAAAAAAATATGAACTTCATGTTTTTATATTAATTTATTGCAGACGAATAGTACACTTTCCAAGTCCTTGTGACAACTTTTGTCTATATGCTATTCATGTATTATCTATAAGTCATTCGCATATATAGGTGATATATGATGGGTTTTTACAATAAAATCGCATGATTTGTTCTCGGGCATAGTCAGCTAGATTTTAAATGTTCATCCATTGTATGGGCCTGCTGTAGACAAATTATTTATTTTTTTAGCAATATTAATCCACTCAATAAGTTGCGTGGTACTATATTTATTAATTATTAAAATTTGGTAAGTTTTGTAAGTTTATCAGCTTTACTCTATATTTATTTTCCAGGCTTTTATTTCTTGGTTATCAGTATTTATCTGGTACGAACTATAACAAATATATTGAAAGATAGGCACATTACCTAGCTTCTCTCTAATTTTGGTCAGGGGTATATATGAGTATTGTAGCGGAAGGCGTTAGTGCTAAACCCTATGTAGCTCCCACGTGGTTGCCAGGAGGAAATGCGCAGACAATTTATCCTTTTCTACTCAATTCATTACCTTTAATTTCCTATCGGCGTGAACGCTGGGAATTAGACGATGGTGATTTTATTGATATTGACTGGCTTGATAATTTAGTTGATTCGCCTCTAGTGGTATTGTTTCATGGACTTGAGGGAGGATCACGCAGTCATTATGCCCGAAGTATTATGGGTGCGCTACGTGATAAGGGTTGGCGTGGTGCGGTCGTACATTTTCGTGGTTGTTCTGGGTTTCCCAATCGATTACCGCGTGCTTATCATGCTGGTGATTCAGAAGAAATTGATTGGATATTGCGCCGGATTTGTAAGCTGGACAATTCATCAAGATCAACTACACCTATTTATGCTGTTGGCATATCTCTGGGTGGTAATGCATTACTTAAATGGCTAGGAGAACAAGGGAAGCAAGCTTGTAATATACTTAATGGAGCTGTGACAGTTTCTGCTCCACTAGATTTAGTAGCTTCGGGGCAGGCTTTAGATTCAGGATTCAATCGATTTTATGCACGACATTTTCTTGGTACCTTAAAGCAAAAAGCGTTTGAGAAATATGCTCGTTTTCCTGGTTTATTTGATACTGCTGCAGTTGCAGCATGTGACACATTATATCAATTTGACAATCTTATAACCGCACCATTACATGGCTTCCGTGATACAGATGAATATTGGAGTTTGTCTAGTAGCAAGCCTTGGCTCAAGCATGTTCAGGTGCCAACGTTAATTATAAATGCTCGCAACGATCCTTTCATGCCTGAAACAGTGTTACCTACGCCAGATAATGTTTCTTACGCAGT
>JAHELA010000049.1 GCA_024644425.1 Nitrosomonadaceae bacterium | reverse complement strand
TATTTATTATAAAACAGGAGAAAGAAGCATGAAAATACGTCCTTTACATGACCGCGTTATTGTCAAGCGGCTGGAAGAAGAACGCAAGACAGCATCAGGTATTGTCATCCCTGATAGTGCTGCAGAGAAGCCAGACCAAGGTGAAATTTTGTCCGTGGGTAAGGGCAAGGTTGGCGACGACGGTAAAGTTCGTGCGCTGGAAGTTAAAGTTGGCGACAAAGTGTTGTTTGGGAAATACTCTGGCCAATCTGTAAAAATTTCGGGAGAAGAGCTCCTGGTGATGCGAGAAGAAGATATTATGGGTGTGGTTGAAGGTTAGTCGAATCCACATTAACTTACAAATATTTACAACATTTCTGTAAATTAGGAGAAAGATTATGGCAGCAAAAGATGTTAAATTTGGCGATTCAGCTCGCCACAAAATGGTAGCTGGGGTTAATATTCTAGCCGATGCAGTCAAGGTTACTTTAGGTCCTAAGGGTAGAAACGCAGTATTAGACCGTTCCTATGGAGCCCCCACTATTACCAAGGATGGTGTTTCTGTAGCAAAAGAGATTGAACTGAAAGATAAATTTGAGAACATGGGGGCCCAAATGGTGAAGGAGGTGGCAAGCAAGACCTCCGACGTAGCGGGCGATGGTACAACTACTGCTACAGTACTAGCACAATCCATAGTTAGAGAGGGTATGAAATATGTAGCCGCCGGAATGAACCCAATGGATTTAAAGCGTGGTATTGATAAAGCTGTAGACGAAACGGTTAATGATCTTAAGAAGCTTTCCAAACCTTGCACTACGAGCAAAGAAATTGCACAAGTAGGGAGCATTTCAGCCAATTCAGATATTGAGATTGGAAAAATTATCGCCGATGCAATGGAAAAGGTGGGTAAGGAGGGTGTAATTACAGTTGAAGACGGATCTGGCCTACAAAATGAACTTGATGTGGTTGAAGGTATGCAGTTTGATCGCGGCTATCTTTCACCATATTTTATCAACAATTCGGACAGACAAATTGCGTTATTAGATGATCCTTATATCCTATTACACGATAAGAAAATTTCTAATATCCGAGAATTGCTTCCACTGCTTGAACAAGTAGCGAAAGCTGGTAAGCCGTTAATGATTATTGCAGAAGATGTAGACGGTGAGGCGCTAGCAACAATGGTAGTGAACAATATCCGAGGAATTCTAAAAACTTGTGCTGTGAAAGCACCAGGATTTGGTGATCGTCGTAAGGCTATGTTAGAAGATATTGCCCATCTTACTGGCGGAACCGTAATTGCCGAGGAAGTAGGTTTGACCTTGGAAAAGGCTACTTTAAACGAGTTGGGCCAAGCTAAACGTGTAGAAATCGGCAAGGAAGCGACCATCATTATAGATGGTAAAGGTGACGCAAAAACTATTGAGGGGCGGGTTAAGCAAATCCGAGCTCAAGTGGAAGAGGCTACTAGTGACTACGACAAGGAAAAGCTACAAGAACGAGTAGCAAAACTGGCTGGTGGCGTAGCATTGATTAAAGTTGGTGCTGCTACTGAAGTAGAAATGAAAGAGAAAAAAGCTCGTGTTGAAGATGCGTTACATGCAACCCGTGCAGCTGTTGAAGAAGGTATAGTTCCAGGCGGCGGTGTTGCGCTGTTGCGAGCCTGCAGCATGGTTGCTAAGGTTAAAGGCGACACACACGAGCAAGATGCAGGCATTAAGATTGTTTTACGGGCATTAGAAGAGCCACTACGTCAGATTGTTGCCAACTGTGGCGATGAACCCTCCGTTGTGATCAACAAAGTATTAGAAGGTAAGGGCAACCTGGGTTATAACGCTACCACGAGCGAATATGGTGATATGGTAGAAATGGGTGTACTGGATCCAACAAAGGTTACACGCACCGCCTTACAAAATGCGGCTTCAGTTGCTGGCTTAATACTTACAACAGATGTCATGGTGGCAGAACAAGCGAAAGAAGAATCTGTTGCTAGTGCAGGTGGTGATATGGGCGGTATGGGCGGTATGGGCGGTATGGGCGGTATGGGCGGTATGGGCATGTAGAGTTTTTTTGTTCCCTCGTTCAAGCACAATAAAGAACCCTGCCTTGGTAGGGTTTTTTATTGTGCCAAATAATCTAAATTAGACTAAATGATATTTTTTGTTTTATTAGTAGTGTAATAATGTACAAAAAAATTAAATTCTTTCAACGAGTCTAATAGTGAAATTGTTTTCTGAATTATTGATATATGTTAATTTAATTCGTACTAGTTGATAATTTTTAGCTATTTTTGTACGCAGAAAGAATTTAGTAAGAAAATAACAACTATATTGTAATTTAAGGCCACATATAGAAGATTAGTGGGCAATATCAATATTTGCCTATCTTAAGGAAACAGGCAACGACTAATTGTCCATAGCTAGATAGTTATAAAATATTTTATGACACCAGATCAATATTGTCAGAAAAAGGCTGTTCAAAGTGGCTCCAGTTTTTATTATAGTTTTCTCTATTTACCGTCAGAGAAACGTAGAGCAATTACTGCGCTTTATGCCTTTTGCCGCGAAGTAGATGATGTAGTTGATGAGTGTACTGAAGTGTCAGTGGCACGTATGAAGCTTGCATGGTGGCGGCAAGAAATTGCTTCTATTTTTAGTACAGGAGGAGAAAGCAAGCCAAGTCATCCAGTGACAAAAGCACTAGTCGAAGTAGTTAAGACGATTAATCTCTCTGCCAGGCAGTTAAATGAAATTATAGATGGTATGGAAATGGATTTAGATTACAATCGCTATGCTGATTTCAATACATTAAAACTTTATTGTCATCATGTGGCTGGCGTGGTTGGACAACTGTCGGCAGAGATTTTTGGATATCAAGATCGAAAAACACTGGAGTATGCTCATAACTTGGGCCTTGCATTTCAGCTAACTAATATCATACGTGATGTTGGTGAGGATGCTCGTCGCGACCGCATATATCTGCCACAGGACGAGCTTGATAGTTTTGGTGTGTCTAAGGAAGACATATTATATTCTCGCGAGTCGGAAAACTTTAGGCGTCTAATGGAATTTCAGATTGAGAGAGCAGAGACCTATTATATCCAAGCGTTTGCAGCATTACCTTCAGAGGACAAAAAAAACCAGCGTCCCGGTTTTATTATGGCAGCAATTTATCGAACCTTACTAGAAGAAATTAAGGAAGATGGTTGTCAAGTTTTACGGCAGCGTGTCAGTCTTACTCCGATACGCAAACTATGGATAGGGTGGAAAACCTGGATCAAAGGGTGATCTACAATTTTATAAATATATTACTGTGTGTAGGATATTGGATAGTTTCTAGAAAATCGCTTTGATTAAGCCGTTTACTTTGTTTAAATGTCGCCAAAGCAATTTTTTTATATTGCGCTTATGAACAATATCAAAAACTACAAGGCTTCTAAAGATTTGTTAAAAGATCGCGTTATTCTTGTTACAGGTGCGGGGCAAGGTATTGGGCGTGTAGCAGCGCTTACCTATGCTAGATATGGCGCCACAGTGATTTTACATGGGCGTAACATTAAGAAATTAGAAAGCTTATACGATGAAATAGAAACAAAAGGCGGGGCACAAGCAGCAATTATTCCATTCGATTACGAAAAAGTCGAAGGTAAAGACTTGGAAGTTGTTGCTCAAGCTATCAATTCACAACTTGGTAGACTAGACGGAATTTTGCATAATGCAGCTTTTATTTCCAGTTTGACACAATTGGAAAATCAGTCATTGGAACAGTGGTTAGTTACGCTGCGGGTTAATCTGGCGGCACCAATTGCATTGACGCGCTCCTGTTTACCTTTACTAAAAGCTTCCCCTGATGCTAGCGTTATCATGACTTCGGATACACATGGCCATTATCCAGCAGCATATTGGGGTGGATATGCAGTAGCTAAGGCAGGAGTAGAGGCGCTTGTAAAAATTCAAGCTCAGGAGTGGGAAGTGCATAAAAACATGCGTATTAACGCATTAATTCCAGGGCCAGTAAATACATCACAAAGAGCTAAAACCCATCCCGGTGAGGCAAAACATGGATTATCTAGGCCACAAGATTTGATGTCGACATATTTGTATCTAATGGGGCCAGCTAGTCAAGGAGTAAGTGGAGAGTCAGTATTTTGCTAAAGTTTTGAACAGCATGCAGCGGTATCAAAGAGAAAAAGGTATAATTAAATAGGTACGATAAATAAAGAAAAGTAGCGCGCGAAAGTGGCGGAATTGGTAGACGCACCAGATTTAGGTTCTGGCGCCGAAAGGTGTGGGGGTTCGAGTCCCCCCTTTCGCACCAGAGTAGCAAAGTCGTAAGTAGTTTTGCCCAGCTATGTTTGACGACAATCACATTTTCTATTCTTTATGATGCCATTTTAAGTAAAAGCAACCAGTCAGGATATGTAATGCAATCCAATTTAGAAACTCTTGGTTCACTAGAACGTCGTCTTAAAGTTACTATACCTCAGGAGAAAATTGAAACTGAAGTAGAAAGTCGTTTGAAAAGACTTGCGCGTACAGCAAAAATCCATGGATTCCGTTCTGGTAAGGTTCCATTAAAAATCGTTTCGCAACAATACGGTCCACAGGTGCGTCAAGAAGTAATGGGAGATGTGTTACAAAAGAGTTTTGGTGAGGCGGTAGTTGAGCAGAAATTACGTGTTGCAGGCTATCCGCGATTTGAAGCAAAACAAGTGACAGAGAATGCTTCTCAGTTTGAATTCAGTGCGACATTTGAAGTCTACCCAGACATAACCTTAAGTAACTTTGAAACGGTCAGTATAGAGCAACCTGAAATGCAAGTCTCTGATGCTGATGTTAATAAAGCTATTGAAATTATGCGAAAACAGCGTACTGAGTACAATATGGTGGAGCGTCCTGTATTGGACGGCGATCGAATCAATATTGATTATCATGGAGTTATTGATGGAGCAGAATTTGACGGTAGTAGTGCAAATAATTTTCTTTTAGTTTTAGGTGAAGGCCAATTACTTAGGGATTTTGAGGAGCAAATGATCGGCATGAATAAGGGGCAGAGTAAAACGTTTGAAGTAACTTTTCCAGAAAATTACCATGTACAGACGATCGCCGGAAAGACAGTCTTATTTGAAACAAAGCTTAATGGTGTGGAAGAACCTATACTGCCGGAACTAAATGCTGAGTTTGCTAAATCCCTTGGTATTGCAAATGGGGATACAAACAAAATGCATACAGAAGTCCAAAAGAATCTTGAACGTGAGGTGGCAAAACGGATAAAAACAAGAGTTAAAGAGAAGGTAATGCAGGCACTACTCGATACCATAAAAATCGATACGCCTAAATCTTTGGTTGCGTTAGAATTAGATAGATTAATGCAGAGCGCAAGAGATGATCTTAAGGAACGAGGCATGAAGGTTAAGGATGTACCATTACCCACAGATTTGTTTCAGGAGCAGGCGCAACGCCGTGTAAATTTAGGGTTAATAATGGCTGAATTAGTAAAAACTCACGACTTGCAAGCAAAGCCAGATCAGGTTCGCACTTTAGTAGAAGATTTTGCACAAAGTTATGAAAATCCTGTAGAGGTTGTTAAGTTGCACTATTCTTCAAAGGAGCGGCTTAACGAAGCTGAGTCTGCTGTACTAGAAGACAACGTGGTAGCATGGGTATTAGAGAAAGCTAAAGTGGTGAAGAAGCCGGTGACTTTTGACGAATTAATGGGAAAATCTTGAAATGATTCAACAAATTGTATGGGGTCAAAACAATCTTGATCCAAAAAGCTTAGGCTTAATTCCTATGGTAATTGAAACCAGCGGTCGTGGGGAGCGTGCATACGATATATACTCGCGATTGTTGAAGGAGAGGGTAATTTTTCTTGTAGGACCAGTTACTGAAGCATCGGCTAACCTAATTGTGGCTCAATTTTTGTTTTTAGAATCCGAAAACGCAGATAAGGACATTCATTTTTACATTAACTCTCCTGGCGGCATGGTGTCCGCTGGGTTGGCAATTTACGATACTATGCAGTATATTAAGCCCAGTGTTAGTACACTATGTGTAGGCCAAGCGGCAAGTATGGGCTCGTTGTTGCTGACAGCGGGAGAAAAGGGCAAGCGTTTTTGCTTGCCAAATTCCCGTATTATGATTCATCAGCCGATGGGTGGTTTCCAAGGGCAAGCGTCCGATATTGAAATACATGCCAGAGAGATTCTGTTTCTCAAAGAGCGATTAAATGAAATTTTAGCTAAACATAGTGGTCAAAACATTCAAACTGTTGAAAAAGACACTGATCGCGATAATTTTCTAAGTGCTGAGGATTCTGTAAAATACGGTCTGGTAGATGCAGTGTTAACTAATAGAGCTGAAAAAACAGCCTAATAGCTATATAATGCCTAAAGGACTAATTGTAATATCATTGATTAGAGGGCACTTGTTTGAACAACATGGAGTATTGCTATGTCAGAAAAGATTGCCGGTGAAAAATTACTTTATTGTTCTTTCTGTGGAAAGAGTCAACATGAAGTAAAGAAACTAATCGCCGGTCCATCTGTATTTATTTGTGATGAGTGCATTGAGTTATGCAACGATATTATTCGTGAAGAACTGCAAGAGTCCGAGGCAGCTAATTTAACGAAGTCAGATTTGCCTGTACCACGAGAAATTTGCCAGATTCTTGATCAATATGTAATTGGCCAAGAGCCAGCGAAGAAGATCTTGTCTGTTGCCGTATACAATCATTATAAGCGTTTAAAAAATTTAACTAAAACAAGTGACACCGACGATATTGAGCTTGCAAAAAGTAATATCTTGTTGATTGGCCCGACTGGTTCCGGTAAAACACTTTTGGCTCAGACGATGGCACGGTTGCTGAATGTGCCATTTGTGATGGCTGATGCCACAACCTTAACTGAAGCAGGATATGTCGGTGAAGACGTTGAAAACATCATCCAGAAACTACTTCAAAAATGTAATTACGACGCCGACAAGGCTCAGCAGGGCATCGTTTACATTGATGAAATTGACAAGATTTCACGTAAATTAGATAACCCATCAATAACTCGTGATGTATCAGGGGAGGGTGTTCAGCAGGCTTTATTGAAGTTGATTGAGGGTACTGTCGCTTCGGTACCTCCTCAGGGAGGGAGAAAGCACCCTAATCAGGAGTTTGTTCAGGTAGATACTACTAATATTTTATTTATATGTGGTGGCGCATTTGATGGACTTGATAAGGTAATACGTAAGCGATCTGAAAAGGGTGGGATAGGGTTTGGGGCAGAAGTGAGAAGTAGTAGCGATAATCGCAGAGATATAGGCGCGGTGTTGCGTGGAGTAGAGCCTGAAGATCTAGTAAAATATGGCCTGATACCAGAGTTTGTTGGGCGTCTTCCTGTAATAGCTACCTTAGAAGAACTTGGTGAGTCAGCCTTGATTAAAATACTTGCTGAGCCAAAGAACGCACTTACTAAACAGTACAAAAAAATGTTTAGTATGGAAGGTGGAGTCAATCTAGAATTTCGAGAACAAGCACTAAAGGCAATTGCAAAGAGAGCATTAGCACGCAAGACTGGCGCACGTGGTCTTCGTTCTATCCTAGAAAGCACTTTACTAGAAACAATGTTTGATCTTCCGTCACTGGAAAATGTCACCAAAGTAGTAGTTGATCAGGGATCAATCGGAGGCGATACCAAGCCAATTCTGATTTATTCGGATAAACCAAAAGTAGCAAAGAGTATTTAGTTATTATAGTCTTGCATGCTGTTTAGCTGTTGTTTTGAAATTCTTGACATCCTTATAACATTTTTCCCCGTAGTTTGTAATTATAAAGGCGAGCTTACATGTCACTCCCAGTTACCAATCCTAACCAGATGCTATTGCCCTTATTACCGTTGCGCGATGTAGTAGTGTTTCCACATATGGTGATTCCTTTATTTGTAGGGAGACCTAAGTCGATCAAGGCGCTTGAAAGTTCTATGGAGTCTGGCAAGACAATTCTTCTGGTAGCACAGAAGTTTGCGGCCAAAGACGAACCAGGCCCTGAGGACCTTTATAACGTATGTAGTGTTGCCAATATATTACAAATGCTCAAATTACCTGATGGCACTGTTAAAGTTTTGGTGGAGGGAGGTCGTCGCGCTAATATTTTGCAGGTGATCGATACTGGCACACATTTCACTGGCCAGGTTGTTTTACTGCCACCAGATACAGTTGACAGTAATGAAGTTGAAGCCATGCGACGAGCAATGCTGGTTCAATTTGATCAATATGTAAAACTTAATAAAAAGATTCCACCAGAGATACATACATCTCTTGGTGGTATAGATGAAGCGGGACGCCTGGCTGACACAGTTGCAGCTCATTTGCCACTAAAACTTGAACAAAAGCAGGAAATATTAGAGATATTTGATGTGCCAAAGCGTCTTGAGCACTTGTTAGGTTTATTAGAGACTGAACTTGACATACTTCAAGTGGAAAAGCGTATTCGTGGTAGAGTCAAGCGCCAAATGGAAAAGAGTCAACGGGATTACTACCTCAATGAGCAGGTGAAGGCTATTCAAAAGGAATTAGGGGAAGGAGAAGAGGGAGCTGATTTAGAAGAAATAGACAAGAAGATCAAAGCTGCAAATATGTCAAAAGAGGGCCGTGTCAAAGGGGAGGCGGAGCTGAAAAAACTGCGTTTAATGTCTCCTATGTCAGCCGAGGCTACTGTGGTACGTAATTACATCGATGCACTAGTTGCATTGCCGTGGAAGAAGAAAAGTAAAATTTGTAAAGACCTCTATGCTGCTGAGATTGTACTTGAGAAGGATCATTATGGTCTAGATAAGGTTAAGGAGCGCATTGTTGAGTATCTAGCGGTACAACAACGCGTGGACAAACTAAAGGCACCCATTCTTTGCTTGGTGGGCCCACCTGGTGTAGGGAAGACCTCCTTAGGGCAGTCCATAGCCCGTGCCACTAACCGTAAATTTGTTCGAATGTCTTTAGGAGGTGTGCGAGATGAAGCTGAAATACGTGGCCACCGTCGTACCTACATTGGTTCAATGCCAGGCAAGATTTTGCAGAATATGACTAAGGTTGGGGTAAAAAACCCACTATTTTTGCTAGATGAGGTTGATAAAATGGGGATGGATTTTCGTGGTGACCCATCTTCTGCGTTACTTGAAGTACTTGACCCTGAACAGAATAATTCATTTGTAGATCATTATATTGAGGTTGAGTATGATCTATCCGATGTAATGTTTGTTGCTACAGCCAATACTCTAAATATACCCCCGGCACTATTGGATCGCATGGAAGTGCTTCGACTATCGGGCTATACAGAGGACGAGAAACTTAACATTGCAACACGTTATTTGCTACCCAAGCAAATAAAAAATCACGGGCTGAAGGAAAATGAGCTTGTGGTGTCTGAGGCCGCACTACGTGATATTACTCGTTATTATACAAGAGAAGCAGGTGTGCGAGGAATGGAGAGGGAAATCTCAAAAATTTGCAGGAAAGTTGTAAAAGCATTATTACTGCAAGATAATCAAAAAAAGATTGCAGTCAGCGCACGCAATTTGGGTAAATATTTAGATGTACGTCGTTATACTTATGGAACTGCTGAGGAAAAGAATCAAATAGGGCAGGTTACTGGTTTAGCGTGGACAGAGGTTGGCGGAGAACTACTGACTATTGAGGCTGTAGTACTTCCAGGTAAGGGTAAAACCATCACTACAGGTAAATTAGGTGAAGTGATGCAAGAATCAATTCAGGCCGCACTGTCAGTAGTACGCAGTCGCTCTATTGCGCTAGGTATACCTGAAGACTTTTATAAACAGAAGGATATCCATATTCATTTACCAGAAGGGGCTACACCGAAAGATGGGCCTAGTGCAGGTATTGGTATATGTATTGCTATGGTGTCGGTATTGACAGGTATTCCAGTAAGGGCAACTGTCGCAATGACAGGTGAGATTACCTTACGTGGTGAAGTTTTACCAATTGGCGGGCTAAAAGAAAAACTTTTAGCAGCACATCGTGGCGGCATAAAGATAGTACTAATTCCAGAGGACAACGTCAAAGACTTAACTGAGATTCCAGATAACATTAAGAATCGACTTGATATACATCCAGTAAAGTGGATAGACCAAGTACTAGAC
>JAHELA010000177.1 GCA_024644425.1 Nitrosomonadaceae bacterium | reverse complement strand
GATAAAAGTATCAGAAGGAGAAATTGATAATTTTCTGCATACTAAGGAGCATTCATCTGATAGTGACAATGAGTACCTTCTTTCTCATATTTTGGTAAGAATTCCAGACCAAGCAAGTGTGTCCAAAATTGAAAGCAAACGCCAGCGTGCTGAAGCTGCCCTTGATAAATTAAAAAATGGTAGTGATTTTGCCGAAGTAGCGGCAGAGTTTTCTGATGCAGCAGACGCCTTACAAGGAGGTAAACTTGAATGGCGCCCTGCCACTGAGTTACCGGCGATATTTTCTGATATTTTGAAGTCAATGAAATCAGGTGAATTGACCCCAATAATTAAAAGCCCAAGTGGCTTCCATATTCTTAAGCTACATGAACGTCGGGGAGAAGAAACTGATTCCGTCGTGGTGATAGATCAATCTCATGTTCGTCACATTCTTATAAAAGTTAGCGAACTTACATCTGAAACTGAAGCAAAAATCCGAATTATTCGTGTGAAAGAACGTTTAGATAACGGCGAAGCTTTTGAAGAACTAGCTAAATTACACTCTGAAGACCCTAGTGCATCCGGGGGTGGCGATCTAGGCTGGGTTTCACCTGGTGATACTGTTCCTGAATTTGAACAAGCTATGAACAATCTTCAGCCTGGAATAGTTAGTGAACCGGTGCAAACTGCCTTTGGCTGGCATTTAATCCAAGTTATAGAACGCCGTACCAAAGATGTTAGTAAAGAACAACAACGTCAAGAAGCAAGCAAGACGATACGTGCACGTAAGTCTGATACAGCTTTTCAAGAATGGTTACAACAATTACGTGATCGAGCTTATGTTGAGTATCGGTCTGAGGAATATTAGTGTTCACTTTCCATTATCGTGTCATCAAATCACCCTACTAGCCCCACACTTATCCTCACTGCAGGCGAACCAGCCGGAATTGGGCCTAACCTTTGCGTGCAAATTTCTCAGTTGGACTTACCATGTAAATTAGTAGTTATAGCAAACCGGGGGCTATTACAAGACCGTGCTCGGAAAATGCAACTTCCAATGAGATTGATTGACTATAAACCCTCTGTAGTGGAAAAACATAATTCTGGCAACTTACATGTTATTCATGTTCCGCTTAATAAGCCCTCTATTCCAGGAAAACTTGATTCGTCCAATGCTAGATATGTTTTAGAAACCTTAGAATACGCAGTTAAAGGATGCTGTAGAGGGGAATTTGATGGAATGGTAACTGCACCAGTTCATAAAGGCATCATTAACGATGCTGGTATCACTTTTACTGGCCATACTGAATATCTGTCAGAACTCACTAACAGCCAGGTTGTAATGATGTTGGTTGGACAAAATATGCGCGTAGCGCTTGCTACTACTCATCTACCACTCAAAGATGTCGCTCCGGCTATCACATACGAAAACTTAGAACAGCAAATACGTATCATTAATCACGACTTGATTACACGTTTTGCGATCACTATGCCGCGTATTGCAGTTGCAGGCCTGAATCCTCATGCTGGTGAATCTGGTTATCTTGGTAGTGAAGAAATAGAAACTATTATTCCTGTATTAGAAAAATTGCGTTTAGAAGGTATAAATTTGATTGGCCCATTACCAGCTGACACCCTATTTGTTCCCAAAAATTTAAAGGATTTTGATTGTATATTTGTTATGTATCATGATCAAGGACTACCGGTTTTAAAACATGCTAGCTTTGGAGAAGGTGTAAATGTCACTTTAGGTTTACCAATAATCCGTACCTCTGTAGACCATGGAACTGCTTTGGATTTAGTTACAGCCGGAAAGCCTAATCCGCAAAGTTTACTAGCGGCAATCGAAATAGCAATAGAATTAGTAAGAAATAAAAATCTTAAAAATTAGATTTATGCTTCATTTGTTTCTTTATTCTTATTTAGAATTATGTATCACACTCCTCGTAGACGTTTTGGACAAAATTTTCTAGTCGACTCTCAAGTTATAGCTGATATTTTGCATGCTATCCATCCAGCTAAAAACGATTTGTTGGTAGAAATAGGGCCGGGATTAGGCGCGCTAACAAAACCATTATTACGATTACTTAATCATTTGCATGTGATAGAAATTGACTATGATATTGTTGAGCGATTACGTCGAAAATATACAGAAAAAGAACTGACTATTTACTTGGCTAGCGCACTTGAGTTTGATTTCTCAGTACTTGGAAAAAATTTACGAGTGGTAGGTAATCTCCCTTACAATATTTCTACACCTATCTTGTTTTACTTGAGCAAGTTTGCAACATGTATCGATGACATGCATTTTATGCTACAAAAAGAAGTAGTTGCGCGAATGGTTGCTAAACCCTCCACCTCAGACTATGGAAGGCTTTCCATAATGCTACAAAGCCGATTTGAAATAGAACAACTCTTCGTCGTACCATCAGAAGCTTTCCTCCCAAAACCAAAAGTTAAATCTGCCATTGTTCGGATGGTTCCACTTAAGAAACCAATCATTGACCCAGATAAAGAAAAACTATTTGCAACTATTGTCTCTACTTCATTCTCTAAGCGACGTAAAACCCTTCGTAACACTCTACGAGATTATCTTGAACCGGAAGACTTTAAAAAACTAGAAATCGAACCAGGATTA
>JAHELA010000176.1 GCA_024644425.1 Nitrosomonadaceae bacterium | reverse complement strand
GCACCAACCCAGTATACTGTTTCGCCACGTGGACTTTTTGATTTGACCACTGGTTTAGCTTTATGACGTCTCCCAAGTCTTGTTACTTCAATACCTCGCAGCTGCTCATAAGGAATATCAGGTACATTAATGTTAAGTAGTATTGGTTCATGAAATTTATTTTTTTTAAACCGTAGTACTATTTCAGTTGCAACACGTGCAGCGGTAGAGAAATTTTCATCAGCAACATTTGCTAGGGATAGGGCAATAGACGGTATCCCTAATAAGAAACCCTCTGTGGCAGCAGCAACTGTGCCAGAGTAAACAGTATCATCACCCATATTTGCTCCATCATTGATACCAGATATTACCATGTCGGGTAGTTTATCAAGCATGCCAGTCACTGCTAGATGAACACAGTCTGTTGGCGTGCCGTTTACATAGTAGAAACCATTATGAGATTTATGCAAATTAAGTGGCCGATCTAGTGTAAGCGAGTTACTAGAGCCACTACGGTCACGTTCTGGCGCAACTACTACAGTATCTGCAATAGAGGAAAGCGCATCGACAAGCGAAGCTAGTCCTGGCGCGAAATACCCGTCGTCGTTACTGAGTAAAATGCGCATACTAAAGTAACCAAGTTATATTGAAAGTATTCAGGAAATAAAACAAGTAGTTCAAATAAAATTAGATCTAAATTATGCCTAACAATTAATTAGCCTATTAATTTAACTGGTCGGGGCGAGAGGATTTGAACCTCCGACCACTTGCACCCCATGCAAGTACGCTACCAGGCTGCGCTACGCCCCGAAGGTGCGGATTATAGCAACTGCCTTAATGTAAGGAATCGCTTTTATTCTTTCTTGTCGCACAGAATGAAAAAAAACTGGCAAAACAAATCATGATCGAAGTAATGATACAACGTTTTTAATTTCACCCTGCAACATTGTCAAATTAACTGGTGTCGGGAGTTCCGCAACTGGAGATGTATTTGTTATTGTGTTAGGTGTTTCAGGTATATCTTGTTCAAGACGACCACGAGCGCCGTTAATAGTAAACCCTTGCCCGTAAAGCAGTTCTCGAATGCGTCGGATTAACAATACCTCATGGTGTTGATAGTAACGGCGGTTACCACGACGTTTAACAGGCTTTAATTGCGAAAACTCTTGTTCCCAGTAGCGTAGTACATGTGGCTTAACACAACATAGCTCGCTTACTTCACCTATAGTGAAATAACGTTTTGCTGGAATAGGCGGAAGAGTACCGCTAGGTGATATGCTTCCCATTATGCGTTTTTTCCACCATTGCTTTAAGTTTTTGGCTTGCATGAAACGTCACCACGCGTCGGGCAGTGATTTGGACTTCTTCTCCGGTCTTAGGGTTACGGCCTGGACGTTGTGGTTTATCGCGCAACTGAAAATTTCCGAAGCCTGATAGCTTGACTCCATCACCATTCTGTAAAGCTGTGCGAACTTCCTCATAAAAAGAATCTACCATATCTTTAGCTTCACGCTTATTCAAGCCAACTTTCTCAAATAATAAATCTGCTAACTCAGCCTTTGTTAAGGTCATGCTTTTTTCTCCTTACTTGTTTATTGATTTTTTGGATTCAAAAAAATGCCATCCATTTATACATAATTACGGAGTTTTATCTGAAATGTTTATTATTTTTTTAGAGTTACACTATATTTGACCAATTATAGTTAATTTCTGAGTCTTGCCTCAAACTTATTTTTTAGGATTTTTACCAATTTCGAAATTACCAAGTCTATGTCTGACTCAGTTAATGTTTTTTTAGTATCTTGTAATAATACACGGAATGCAAGACTTTTTTTACCATGTGCCATTTCCTTGCCACGATAAACATCAAATAAAGCAATTTCTGAAATTATGGGTGAATTTAGGGCATACATGCTATCTAGCAGCGATTGTGCGTTGACGCTATCTGCTACAATTACAGCAATATCTCGTCTTACAGAAGGAAATTTTGGAATTTTTGCAGCCATTGGTATAGCTCGCCTCATCAAGACGCCTAAATCAATCTCAAATAACATAACAGATTTAGTTAAATTTGCTTTTTGTTGCCAACGGGGATGAAGTTCCCCCAACCATCCAACTATATTATCATTTAGGCGGATCTGTGCTGACTTACTAGGATGTAGAGCAGGGTGGGGTGTAACTTCAAACTTTATGGTTTTTGGCCAGAATAAAACTTCAATATCAGCCTTGGCATCATAGAAATCTACATTGCGTTCAGGCAAGCCCCATTGTTCGGTTACAATGTTTCCATAGCACAGTCCAGCTAGTTTGTCTGATTGTGTGTAAGTTTTACTTGTTTTTTCAAAACAGGATCCAATCTCAAATAATCGTACTCTATTTTGCTTACGATTAAGGTTAAATTGTAGATTCGAAATAAGTCCTCCAATCAAGCTACTTCGCATAGCATTCATTTGATTAGAGATAGGATTTTTCAACATCACTGGTGTTGAATTATTAACAAGACTTTCTTCCCATTCGGTATCTACAAATGCGTAATTAATCACTTCTTGATAATCACGCGCTACTAAGATTCTTCGTAACTGCATTGGTGTGCGTATTGTCTCAGACTCCGGCAGTATTTTTAAACTTCCATGTGGCAAATTGGCTGGAATATT
>JAHELA010000175.1 GCA_024644425.1 Nitrosomonadaceae bacterium | reverse complement strand
AAGATAAGATCCACGAGGTTGCATTTGTCGAACCAAATAAATCTGCGCATGATGCTATGCAATTGATGGCAGATAAAAAAATAGGTGCGCTGTTAGTGCAAGAGGATGGAAAAATGATCGGTATCATCTCTGAAAGAGATTATCCCGGTAAGGCAAAAGCAATAAATAAACCATTGCAAGATGTTCTAGTGAAAGAAGTCATGAGTAGTCAAGTGGTACATGTAAGTCCTGAAGACACCATCGAGAATTGTATGGAGCTAGTTACCAAGAATCATGTGCGCCATTTGCCAGTGCTGAAGAACGACCGAGTAATCGGCATCATATCAATTGGCGATTTGTCAAAGGTATGGTCTCCAGTCCAGAGAGACTAATAAAGTAATAAACAAATTTGTAATTAATGAACATCTGCTTTCTACCCAAAGTGGATGTCCAGTATGAAATGCAACATGAGAATCTTTTATCGTTATTCATCATACTGAGATTAATTTGACTACTTAATTGTCAAGAGAAGTTAAAATGAATAAATGGAATCTATGTTTAGCAATCATCCTATCTTTATTCCTTAGTATTGCTAGAGCAAATGTTCCTGGAAATGGGGTAGAGGTGTATCAAAAGGGGATCTATTCTCAAGCCTTTGAAATATTCAGTTTGCTGGTTGAAGAAGGCAATTCAGTTGCACAATATTATATTGGTAGGCTATATGAGGAGGGCAAAGGTACAGTTCAGGGTATAAGAAAGCCGTGAAGTGGTATGGCATGGCTGCAGAGCAGGGAAATGTAGGGGCACAATTCAGGCTAGGAGTGATGTATGCTAGAGGTAAAGGCGTTTCTAGGGATTGAAAGGAATTAGCAAAGTGGTTTTATCCCTTTCTTCGCAAGGAAATCCCGAAGGCCAAAATAAACTTGGTATGACATATAGAGATGGTCAAGGTGTAGCCCAAGACAGTATTCGTGCATACATGGGTTTAATCTGGCAGAGAACCAAGGTGTTAGTGCAGCTAAAAAGAAGCGAGCTAAGATAGCTAAGTTAATGACACCCTTCCAAAAATTGCTGAGGCACAAAGGATGTCGCTGAATTGCAAAAGAGAGAGCATAAGGGTTGCTAATGATGCTAACAAAAGTACAAATATTTTTCGTTAAAATTCCTATTTAATCGACAAGTTTTTACGTGCGACAATTTGTCACTTTCAGAAAATCCTGACTCACTGTAATATTCTTCTGCCGATACTTGACTCCCAATTGGTGAATCAACTTAAGCGTGATGCTGCGGATAGTTGAGCTGCTTGCCTCCCTCCCATTTTCCTGGCCGACTCAACTTCCGTTAGCAACACCTAAATTATTCAGTTTTATCATTCTTTAGATAGTTTGCCCTTTTAAATAGTTATAGATTCTGGTTTTCTATTAGAAAAGTGTATTTTCAGTAAATTGTTATGGTTTGTAACTTATCTGTTTACTTCACGTATTAACAAATGAGATTCGCTGGAAAGATATTTTTGTATTATTCATACAAACATATTTATTTTAAGTAAGTAAGAAGAGAAAATGGTATAAAGAAACATGGAAAGAGGGCGAGTGTATTATGAAGCGACGAGTTTTATTAAAAGGTTTTGCTGTACTTGGTATTTTGCCACTAATTGTTTTGTGCTCTCAAGGACGAGCGACTTCAAGTGCCAGTGGAAAAGTTATTCCTCTAAACAAGCCACCAGAGGCATGGCGTGATTTTCTCTCGCCTGAGGCTTATCGGGTTCTATTCGAGGAGGATACTGAGAGACCAAGTACCAGTGCGCTAAATTACGAGCACCGAGATGGTATTTTTATTTGTGCTGCATGTTATTTGCCGCTTTTTGAGAGCGCATACAAATACCATAGTGGTACTGGTTGGCCTAGTTTTACTCAGCCTATTGCAGGTCATGTAGAAACTAAACGTGATTTTAAGATGATCATACCGCGCACCGAATATCATTGTGCACGATGTGGTGGGCACCAAGGTCATTTATTTAACGATGGTCCACCGCCTCGCAAAGAACGTTGGTGTAACAATGGTGTAGCACTACGATTTGTGCCAGATGGAGAGCCATTGCCAGCACTTAGGGGCTGATACTGATGACTCTCAAAAGGGCTGGAATAGTGCTGAGCGTAACGACTGTGCTCGCAATACTGGCCTCGTGTGGGCAAATTAATACAGCACAAAAGGTTGACGTCAAGAAAATGACATCAACCGATAGCCAATTGGCTCATTCAAGGATGGGTATTGCTACTTTCGCTGGTGGTTGTTTTTGGTGTACTGAGGCTGATTTCGACAAATTACCAGGCGTAATATCAACTACATCTGGTTATATTGGAGGCGGAATAGTTAACCCAACTTACCAGCAGGTATCTTCAGGTAAAACTGGTCACATTGAGGCGGTACAAGTGCGTTTTGATCCAGACAAAACTGATTTTGCTAAGTTATTGGCTGCATATTGGCCGACAATTGACCCACTTACGCCCGATCGTCAGTTTTGTGATCATGGTCTTCAATATCGAAGTGCTATTTTTTATCATAATTCAGATCAGAAGAAACAAGCTGAAACATCCAAGGCTGAGCTTGACGCTTCAGACCGCTTTAACCAGCCTATCGTGACCGAGATACGGC
>JAHELA010000048.1 GCA_024644425.1 Nitrosomonadaceae bacterium | reverse complement strand
AGGATGAAATCCCTATGAGAAATAAAGACATTAAAAAGCTTCAGTCTAAGTTTAAGGTTGGGCCTTCTGGTCAGTCATACAATCCAGACAGAGTTCGTAAAATGAAAAAAAGAAAAACAACGGCATAAATGGGTGAGCTTAAGAAATGGCGAGACCAAAAATGGGTTCGAATTGGTACTGACGGAAAGATAAAAGGGGCTTGTGGTACTTCTAAAAACAAGAAGAATCCTGACCGTTGTTTGCCGTTAGCAAAAGCTCGTAGTTTATCAAAAAGACAATTGGCCGCAACAGCCAGAAAAAAAAAGAAAGCAGGGAGCAAGGGTACTCAATTTGTATCTAACACTTCTGCGGCAAGAGTAAGAAACGCATAGTATGGCAGATAAAAGCAAAATGAAATGCAATGTCGTTAGGCCAAGCGACAGGGCTGGAAAAAAGAAAATGGTAAAGGCGTGTGAGGGCGGTAAAGAAAAGCTTATTCACTTTGGAGCTAAAGGATATGGGCACAACTATTCTGCTGCAGCACGCAAGTCATTTAAAGCTCGACATAAATGTGATACCGCCAAATCTAAACTAACTGCAAGATATTGGGCTTGTAAAAATCTATGGGCAGGTAAAGGGGGTTCTACCAAGTCATCTCCAAAAAGTCGGAAAGGAAAATATTAGTATCTTTGTAATATGAAAAAACAAGGTTATAATTCAAGACTCGATGAGTCTTTAGGAGCGAAACACAAAGGTAAGCATAGTCAGTCTATGAAAGACAGGCGTGATGAATCTAAAGCAATGTCTAAAAAAGATTATGGTCATGCTTATGGTGGAGACCATTCTATGAGTTACGAGCATCAGTGTATTAAAGACGGGAAAGTTCACGCGCACTTAGGTTCTTTAATTAAAAAGTAATGGGCAAGCTCTTTGTAAAAATAGGGCTCTGGATGCAAAGCGTTTGGAGTAAGTTTCAATGCAAATGGAATTGGCTGATATCTAAACTTATGTTTAAGATAGATAGCTGTCCAAATAAATTGTGTACATGCAAAAAATGAAATCAAGAGGATTAGGAGATACCATCGAAAAAATAACTACCGCAACTGGAATTAAGAAGGTTGTGGACACTGTAAGCAAGGCAACAGGGAAGCCTTGCGGATGTGGTGAGCGTAGAGATAGTTTAAATAGAAAATTCCCATATAACAAATAAAATGGCGTATCAAAAATTACAAGCAGGAAGAGCTTCAATAGTTACCCCAAGTGATACTGACACTATTCCTTCTATTTCAGGTGGAGTAAACAATGGTTGTGTTCTCTATGTTGGAGTTGGCGGTGATGTGAGAGTTGAAACAGCTGGCGGTGATGATGTTGTATTTAAAAATTTACCAACAGGGTCATTTGTTCCAGTGCAAGTCGTAAAAGTATTTGCAACTAATACAACTGCAACCGACATTATATCGTTGTGGTAATACAAAAACAATGGCTTTATCAATTGCAATAGCAAATAGAATAAACAATGACACCCAAGGGGTTGGCAATCCGCCGCCCCCGTCATGCCCTGATAAAGTTTTTGTTCTTCAGGTTTGCAATGAAAACTCAGCCAGGGATGACAATTTTGATTTGTATTTAAACAATCAATTTATTGGTGCTCTTGACTTAAGTCAAAACGCTCAAGTGGGCTCTGTTTTTATTGGTAGCACTGATACTAACAAAGTTATAACCCAGCCAGATTTCATTTGCCCTTTAGCTGGTATGGTGGTTTATTATTTTAATCCACTTATTTTAACAACAGGGTTAAACACTATATTTATGGATAACACCCAGGCTAATTTGAATGGGAATCGTGGAACAATTCAAATGAGAAATTACGAGATAGACCCAAACAACCCAAATAGTCTTATAAATCCATGCGTAGTATCCGACCAGGAATTTACCCCACCCGATGGGCAAGATTGGACAGCAACATTTAATTATACAGAATGTTGTCCATAAATGTTCTGTAATTATTTTATTATATTTGTATCATGGAATTTCATCAGACCACTACGCTCGTAAACGATATAAAGGTAATATATACACTCGTAACAAATGAGCAAATTGAGCGAACAGACCAAGATTGATTTAACACCAAAAAATCTTGTTACAATTATTCTACTTGTCATATCCATGACGGGCATGTATTATTCTCTTCAAGCTCAAATACAAGAAGCTAAACTTCTTCCAGTTCAAGCGCCAATTAATTCTGAAATAACAGATGCGCTAATCAAAACAAATACAGAATTAGAGTTTATAAAACAAGAGCTTTCAGATGTTAAACAACAACTTCAAATAATGGAAGAACGTCTTTATGAGTTAAAATAAATAAATGAGAACAATTGATGAAATAATTATTCATTGTTCCGCTACACCACCAAACATGTATGTAGACGCAAAACTGGTGGACGATTGGCATAAGCAAAGAGGGTGGTCAGGAATTGGCTACCATTTTTTTATTAAAAGAGATGGTCAAATAGAATTGGGCAGGCCATTAGAAAAACAAGGCGCTCACACTAAAAATCACAATAAAAATAGCATTGGTCTTTGTTATGCTGGTGGTGTAGATAAAGACATGTCTCCAGAAGACAACAGAACAAGCGCTCAGATTGCAAGCCTTCTTTCTTTATTAAGATTGCTAAAAAATATATTTCCTAAAGCTACTATACATGGTCACAGAGATTTTTCAACAAAATCTTGCCCAAGTTTTGATGCAACAAATGAATACTGTACGTTATGAAAAAAATTATACAATGGTTAACTGGCGGCGTAATTAAACAAGTTGGTAATGTTATTGACGACTTAGTTACTACAGACGAAGAAAGGCTTGAGGCTAAGCAAAAAATTCAAGAGATTTTAGAGCAAGCTGATAAAGAGGCTCAAGAGCAAGTTAGCGCCAGGTGGAAGTATGATATGCAGTCAGATTCTTTTTTGTCTAAAAATATAAGGCCAATGGTTCTTATTTATCTAACTGTAATATTCACAGCTTTATGTTTTACTGACGGGAATATAGGTGAATTTAAAATAGCAAAAGAATATATACCGATATTTCAATCATTGCTAATTACAGTTTACGGAGCTTATTTTGTAGGAAGAACTTGGGAAAAAACTAAAAAAGATAAGCAAGAATAAAATTCATATCTTTGTACAATAAATTAAATAATTTTTAATCATGGCAAAATTAAGTCAAAAAGAGTTAGAAACTCTACAATCCTTAAACAATGAATTTACTAAGACAAAAGGCGCTATAGCTGATGTTGAAATTCAAAAGCATAGTTTAATAAACTCTTTAGGTGAATTAAAAGAAAAGTTCGCTAAAGAAGAAGAGAAGTTAATCAAAAAATATGGGGAAAATTCTGTTGTAAATATTCAAACAGGAGAAGTCTCAGAAAAAAAAGAATAATATAGATGTCAAAAATCAGTGATAAACTTTCGTACCCTGAAGCATCACCAATACAGGGTGCGGATTATTTAATAGGTACAGACGCAGACTCTTCTCCAATTGAGAAGCAGACTAAAACTTTTACAATATCTGACCTAAAAGATTTTATCATTGATGGACTTTTTGATGGGGTTTCATATAGAATACCCGTGTTTACTGCAGCGTCAGCAGGAGTTGATTCTGAAAAAATAGTAAGCTCTCTTATAAGTCAAGATACAGCTCAGCAGTCTGGGTCATTTATTTTAGGCACAACAGTAACCATAGATAATGGCTCAGGGGCTGGAAGCTTAATAGTGGCAGATGCCTTTACTCCATTTGGTGTTTCTACTTTTGAAGGAGATGCTTTCTTTAAGACAAACGCAACAATAAACCCAGATGCTAATTTATATTTACTTGGAAAAATTTATGACGCTAATAGTTCTGTTGGAAACAATGAACAAGTATTGGTCTCGGATTCTTCGGGTAATGTAACTTGGCAAAACTTTCAGGGTTCAGGGCTTGAGTTTCAAGGAGCTTGGGATGCAAGAACAATTGCTGAGGGTGGTGTTACCGATGGAGGTAATCCAAATCTTCAAAACATACAACTAATAGCTGGGAACACCGGTAAATACTGGGTAGTTTCTACAGCGGGAACAGCTTCGTTGCAGGGTCAAACAACTCCAATAACTCAATGGAGTCCTGGGGACTGGGCTATTATATCTGAAGATGATGCTGGTAATATATTCTGGGACAAGATAGACAACTCATCTGTAGATGGTGGGGGAACAACAAACAACATGGCTATGTGGACAGCTTCCAAGGTTCTTGGTAATGCTGCTCCAGTATCTATGATTCAAGACCCTAATAATAATAATCTAACTATTGGAAATGGGGGTGGAGAAGAAGTAGTAATTGAATCTATCCTTTCATTACAAGGGGCTGTTAAAGACACCACCGCTTCTTTAGGAACACAAAATGATGTACTTGTTTCTAATTCTTCAGGTCAATTAGAATATCAAAATATTAATACGTTTGACGTAGAAAGCGCTGAAAAAATTATACAGACGGTTAGATTTGCGCAAGCAGTAAATGTGGGTGACCCTGTTTATATAACTGGATATAACAATGGTCAAAATCTTACTGAAGTAGAAAAAGCTTTTGCATCCGACCCCACTAAAATGGCCGCTATAGGATTAGCGGTATCTAATCAAGCTCAAAACACTACCGGTGAAATAATTGTAGCTGGTGATTTCCCTGATTTTAATACTGCTTCTTATAGTGTAGGCGACTCATTGTATGTGGCAGCAAACGGGGGTCTTACAAATGTTAAACCAATTACTCCTAATTTAATACAAAAAATTGCCGTTGTTTCCAGGTCAAATGCAAATAATGGAGATATTGAGGTATTTGCTTTAGGAAGACAAAATGACGTACCTAATCTTCCTGAAGGTAAAATATTTGTAGGAAGTGCATTGAATACAATTACATCTGAAAGCGTATTTATAAACGAAAGTCTAAAGTCTGTAGTTTTAAATGATAATTCTGGCACAAATACAGCAAGTGGAACTCGTTCTACATCTATAGGAAATGGGACAACAGCAAGCGGGGAGAATTCATTTGCATCTGGGTTAAACACAACAGCAAGTGGAAGTACTTCAATCGCTATGGGAGAGGGAGCACTTGCATCTAACATTTATTCTGTAGCTATAGGAAATGGCGTAACATCGAATGCTGATAGTTCATTAGCTCTTGGGAAAAACACAACTGCAAGTGGGATTCGGTCAACAGCTATGGGTTCAAGTACAATAGCAAGTGGGCCTTATTCTACAGCTATGGGTGGCAACACAACAGCAAGTGGGAATTATTCAACGGCTATGGGTTCAAGTACAACTGCAAGTGGAAATAATTCTACAGCTATGGGTGGCAACACAACTGCAAGTGGGAATAACTCCATTTCCGGTGGTTTTAATTCAGTAGTTAGAGCAAACTCAAGAAACTCTATAGCTTTTGGAAACAATGCTATAGCTGGATTAGGAATTTCAGATTTTAATGAAAATGTAGCTTTTGGATTTGAAACTTTAGCGGGAGGGTCGTTTGGTGCTTTTGCTATGGGCTGGAGAGCTTTTAATGTAGGCTCTGAAGGACTTGCCTCGGGTCATGGTAGTTTTGTTTCTGGACATGGCTCAGGCGCTTTAGGAGAAGGCGTGAGCGTAACAGACATTGCTGCTGGTGTAGTTAATGTATCGGTAGGAATACCTTCTACATCTTTTCAACTTACAAATGTAATAGGGGGAGCAAACATACAGCCTGGAGACACGGTATATAATAATGGTTCTGGGAGTCAAACTTGGACTGAATCTCAAGACAATAGAATAAATACAGTTGTTAGCGCAACATTTAATTCGGGGACACCCGCTGGAGATGTATACACTATTGTTGTAAACTCACCAGGATTTATTTTAGATGCAGGTGAGACTGTTTCTTTTTCAAGAAATGTAAATGCTACAGAGGGCTCTTTTGCTATAGGAGCTCAAAGCGTAACATTAGGCAACCGAAGCATATCTTTAGGTTATCTCGCAAAAGCAGAGTCTAATCAATCTGTAGCTATAGGTGAAAACGCTTGGACAAAAAACGAAGGCAGCGTTTCTATTGGTCGCTATGCTATTGATAATGCAACCAACCAGGTTGCTATTGGTGGAGATAATATACGATTGAACGCATACGGTTCTGGAGGTAACCCTGGAACACCAGCTTTTGCATTAGGGGTTACCGCTTCTGGAGAAGTTATTGAATTTTCCGCTGTTGACATTGACAACTACGTAGACGATGGTACTTATAGCGGTGGTACTTTAACGCTTGAAAGAACAGGTGGCCTTGGGGACATTGATATTAGTGGTTTTCTTGAAATAGGTTCAGGTGCAGGGCAAGCATTAGCTGGTAATACAACAACCATAACGCAAGCTCAAGCAGATGATATAACTGCAAATAATGATAAAGTTAGTTTTCCAGAAGCACCAACAGACGGGCAACAATATGCTCGTCAAAGTGGCAATTGGTCTGTTGTTTCTGGCGGTGGCGGCGGTGGAACAGTAACAGGAACTGGTACAACTAATACTTTGCCGATATGGTCAGATGGCCCTAACGGTGTTTTAAGTGATTCAGGTATAAATCAATTATTAGATGCTGGCAATAATCTTAAAGAAGTAAATATAACAACTACATCTGGTATAAGTTCAAAATGGAATTTTAATGGAGCTGGTAATAAATTCCTTATGGAATCTGGGATTGGAACTGATGTTTTCACGTTTTCAGGGGACAACACTGGTTTTTATGCAAACAACTTCCAAATGCGTGGAACTTTAGCTGTAGGAAAATCACAACAATCTACAGCTGTTACTTTAGATGTAGGTAATTCAGGAGATACTAGACCAGCAGCATGGTTTAGGAATGGTGTTGTATTATCAAATAATCCATCAGGCGTGTCAGTTGATAACACATCAATGGTAATCGGCGGTGGGAATAATGATATTGTTTCTGGTTCTGATAGTTGTTTAGCGGTAGGCAACGGAAATCAAATACTAAGCAATTCAGATAATTCACTAGCTGTAGGCCAATCAAATATCATTAGTAATCAGGCAGACAATTCTTTTGCTATAGGTCTAAACAATACTATTGACGGGACAGGGGCTACAGAAGCAGTTAGGTCGCAAGTATTAGGTTTTAATAATAATTTAACAGGTAGTTATTCAAGCTTTATAGCAGGTGGTCAAAATGCGGTCACAACAAGTCAAAACGCTGTAGCACTAGGATTTAACCATGTATTAGGCGGTGCTGATTCTATGTTTGCTTTTGGTGAAAGTAATACTGGGCCTAGTGGCGCAACCGATAATAATTCTTTTATGATTGGGGGTAATCTAACAGGTATAGATGGAAATATGGCGTTAGGCTTTAGAAATGATACATCATCTTATCCTGTAACCGATTATTCACTTGGACTTGGTAATACCAAATTTGCTTTAGGAGTAGGTTCTACTACAACTACAAATAGTAATGCATTACTTATAACAGAAGGTGGTGTTACTAGAGGAGCTGGTGTTGCTCAAGTACCACGAATTGTTTTACCAACTATAGGTGGGTTCTCAGCAACCGATGATACAGCCGCGGGCGCTATTGGAATACCGTTAGGAGGTCTTTACCAAAGTAATGGAAGTTTAAGAATTAACACAGGAAGCATTATAATCAATCAAGGTAGTTGGACTCCTACTATAAGTGCTATTGGTGGAAGTAATTTTAGTTTTAATCCAATAGCCACTGGCTCTAATGTGGGTTATTATGTTATAGAAGGAGATATAGTTAACGCGTGGTTTGTTATTCCAGGAACAGCAAATTGGACGGGAACAAGTGGTTTCCCTTTAATTTCAGGTCTTCCTTACGCCTATGATAATACTCTTATTCCTAGTATAGCTGTCTTATCAGCTGACATTAGTAAAACATCAGGATTATCTGCTCAGGCAACAGGTGTAAGTTCTGGTCCAAGCAGTACAAGTTTAGGTATAAATGTTTTGGTTAATAATAATTCCACAAACATGTCCTTGAATGGCACAGGTATTGTAAATGGAACGTTCTTTTCTTTATCAGGGTGTATAAGATATAAACTATTATAATATGGAAAAACAATTAATTACAATTAACATTAATGAAAATAAGTCTTTACAGGCTGTGTACAAATTAGAAAATGATTCACACAACGTAACGACTTATGAACCACTGACAGCTATTGAAGATTTGCCTGAAGAAATACAAGGTACGGCCACAGAAGTGTGGACTCAAGAAGTGTTAGATAGTTGGGAAGAAATAAAAAATTCCTGGTTAGAGTTACAAAATTAAATTTAAAATAAAATTAAATGGATATAAGAAAAATATCAGTTGGCCCTGATTACAAGTCAGGCGCTATGCACTACTTGGTTGGTCAAGAAGTATTAGGGGGTAATTACATTATTCATTTAATAAAGTATGACGAGCCAAAAGATTCTTTCAAGATTTATATTCAAGATAAGGAGGTGGTTATGCTTTGGAAAGAGTTTAGCTCAACAATGCCTATATCAATTGAATATAATATAAACTTTTGAAATCACCATTTAGTTTTATCGTACAACCTCAAGATAATAAGAGGTACAATAACACCAAAAAAATTGGCGGTATTGAATTTGTGGTAAGTACATCAGAAGAAGATTACGAGTCCGCAAACAGGGAGGCTGTAGTTTTATCTACACCCATAGGGTATTGTGGAGAAATTGAACCAGGCGACACTTTGCTTGTGCATCATAATGTGTTTAAATTTTATAACGACATAAAAGGAAGGCGTAAAAGCGGTAAAAGTTTTCTTAAGGAAAATTTGTTTTTAGTAGATAACGACCAATTCTTTTTGTACAAAAAAATTCACCAGTGGTATGCTCATGATAAGTATTGTTTTGTTGAACCTATACCTCCAAAAGAATCAATTATTTTAAAACCATTAAAGGAAGAGCCTTTAGTCGCAAAGATGATTTACCCAAATAGCAAGCTATCACAACAAGGCGTTAAGACGGGAGACTTAGTTTCTTTTAAACCGGATAGTGAATACAAGTTTACTTTAGATGGTAAAAAACTTTACAGGATGTATGACCACCAAATAACCATGGTTCTATGAAATCTACTGAAGAAATTAAATTAGAAATTATAAATGCGGGGCGAAGAGCTGTAGAGCAACTTATAAAGGTAGCAAAAGAAGATATAATAAAGCCAGACCCGGAAGACGATATATCTGCGGATAGATTAAAAAATGCGGCAGCAACAAAAAAGCTTGCTATATTTGATGCGTTTGAAATTTTAAATAGAATAGAGAGTGAAAAAGAAGCTTTATCTTTAAGTAAAAATAATAACAGTGTAGATTCAAAACAAGGTTTTGCAGAAAGAAGGTCAAAATAAATTATATAGAGTAGTTAAAGATTATATCTCTAAATCCGTAATAACCAACAAAAATAGAAATAGAAGTTGGGTATATGGATATAATGAAAAATATGATGTTGTTATAATTTCAAAAACAGGTCAAATTGGAAATATAATTTTGATTAACGGGCTGCATATAGCACTTCCTAAAACTCCAGATGTGTGTCTTCAAAGACACTCTAAAAAAGAAGAACAGTATTGGGAGCGTAAAGAATTACCTAAGCAGCTTTCCAGAATACAGTCTATATTTCAATGGAATGAAATGCCATCAGAGTTTAAAAACAGATGGGTAGATTACATAGAAGGAGAGTTTGATAGACGGGATGAAGGCGCTTGGTTTATGAATAATGGAATGCCAACATATATAACAGGTGCGCATTATATGTACTTACAGTGGACTAATATTGACATTGGGTATCCGGAATACCGTGAGGCTAATCGTATATTTTATATTTATTGGGAAGCCTGCAAAGCTGATAAGAGAAGCTTTGGTATGATTTACTTAAAGATAAGACGTTCTGGATTTTCATTCATGGGTTCTTCAGAATGCGTAAACACAGGGACACTTGCAAAAGATTCAAGAGTTGGAATACTTTCAAAAACCGGGGCTGATGCTAAAAAAATGTTTACAGATAAAGTAGTACCGATATCTAACAGGTTACCTTTCTTTTTTAAACCCATACAAGACGGTATGGATAAGCCTAAAACAGAGTTAGCCTTTAGGATACCAGCCTCTAAAATTACAAAGAAAAATATGTATAATGTAGAGACTGAAGAGCTCTATGGATTAGACACAACAATTGACTGGAAAAACACAGATGATAACAGCTATGATGGCGAAAAGTTATTGTTGCTTGTTCACGATGAAAGCGGTAAATGGATAAAGCCAAATAATATTCTTAATAATTGGAGAGTTACAAAAACATGTTTGCGTTTAGGTAGTAGGATTATAGGCAAGTGTATGATGGGTTCTACATCAAACGCATTAGACAAGGGTGGTAACAATTTTAAAA
>JAHELA010000047.1 GCA_024644425.1 Nitrosomonadaceae bacterium | reverse complement strand
CAGGAAGGTGAAGTCAAGCTTACGATACTGGCATTTCTGATGCAGGTGATTGTAGTAGCACTAAAAAAATTTCCAGATTTTAATTCTTCACTTAATACAGATAATGGTGAAATAAATTTAGTGATCAAGAATTACTACCATATTGGTTTTGCTGTTGATACATCGGGTGGATTAATGGTGCCAGTGATCCGATATGTGGATCAAAAAGGCGCGGTTGCTATTGCAAAAGAGCTGGATAATCTCGCTGTACATGCTCGTGAGGGTAAACTTAAGCCTACTGAAATGCAGGGTGCGAGCTTTACCATTTCCAGCCTAGGAGGTATTGGAGGTACAGCTTTCACGCCAATTATCAATGCGCCAGAAGTTGCTATTCTTGGTGTTTCTCGTGCTAGTATCAAGCCAGTATATCTTAATGGCCACTTTGTTCCACGTTTAATTTTACCGTTATCACTATCCTACGATCATAGAGTGATTGACGGCGCATCTGCTGCCCGCTTTACTGCATATATTGTAAAGGAGCTTGCCAAAATGGTTCACACTACTTTGTGATAAAAACTTAAAGGTACGGGAATTGGTATAAGAGCAGTATTACAAAACCTCTTTTTGTGTTTATGTATTACCTAACTTCAATAGGCAATGTCTAAGTCTGAGTTTTCTCTCATTGGTATCTTTGGGGGTACTTTTGATCCTATACATTACGGTCACTTGAGGGTAGCTGAAGAAATTGTTGAAACCATTGATTTACAAAAGATGTACTTTATTCCTGCAGGTAATCCGTGGTTGCGTCCTGTTCCTATTGCATCATCACAACATCGTGCTGAGATTGTGCAAATTGCAATCCAAGATAACCCCAGATTTATTCTAGATAAACGTGAAATTAATCGGGAGGGTATCAGTTACAGTGTAGATTCTCTACGTGAACTCAAGCAGGAATTTGGAAAGAAAACCGTATTATGTTTTGTTATAGGAGCGGATGCTTTTATAAAACTAGCCAAATGGAATAACTGGCGAGAAACTTTTAATTTATGTCATTTTATTATTGTCGCTCGTCCAGGCCATCAGCTTATATCAAATCATGATATGTTGCCAATAAAACTACAAGAAGAATGCTCTAAGCGTTGGGTATCTAGTGTTAGCAGTCTTAGAAGTTCAAATAATGGACTGTTATTTATTGCGCCGACAACTATGTTAGATATTTCCGCTACCACTATTCGTGCGCGTATTGCTGCTGGAGAAAGTGTACGGTATTTAGTTTCTGACGCGGTTCTCAGGTATATAAAAGCAAATCAAATATACTTATAAAACATATGAAGCTTAATCAGCTATTAAAAGTAGTGGTTTCTGCATTGGAAGATATCAAAGCTTATGATATCAAAGTGTTAGATGTGACAAAAATAACTGCCCTTTTTGATCATATGATAATTGCAAGCGCAGATTCAACTCGTCAGGCTAAAGCTCTAGCAAACAATGTACATGATAAAGTAAAGGCTGCGGGAGGTGTTGTTTATGGTATAGAAGGTGAACAATCTGGCGATTGGATGCTATTGGACTTAGGGGATATACTAGTGCACATAATGCTGCCTGCTACGCGTGCGCACTACGATCTTGAAGGATTATGGGATGAATTATAAACGATGATGGTGGAGAAAAACGCTATCGATCAATCTTAAAACACCGTTGTTATCGAATCATATAGGCTGCTAGATAAGTTGGATTCCGCGATTTAGAAAAGCTAAATCAACAAAATACAGTCACATTGATTAAATTAAGGTGTTTTTACCATGAAATTCTTTATATTGGCTGTGGGTAACAAAATGCCAGAATGGGTAGAATCAAGTTTTGTAGAGTATGCAAGGCGTATGCCACATGAGTTACCTGTTGAGCTACTGAAAATTAAACCGGAAAGACGCAGTAAGAGTAAAAATATAAAACAGGTACTTTATGCTGAAGCTTTGCGTATCCAGTCAGCCCTGCCACCAAGATGCCGTACAATTGCGATGGATGAGCGTGGCAGGCAATGGACTACGGCCAAACTAGCTAATTCTATCTCTGGGTGGATGAGAAAGGGAGGTGATACGGCATTTATCATTGGTGGTGCAGATGGACTGGATTCCGGGATTAAAAAATCAGCAGAGGAGATTTTGGCGCTATCTGCCCTGACACTACCACATAGTTTGGCGCGAGTGTTGTTGGTAGAACAATTATATCGTTCAGTATCACTTATAAGGAAACATCCATATCATAGAGAGTAGCGGTAATATTAAATAAATGTCTAATTTGAATTTCTCTTCAAATAATTATGAATTTTTAAGGGACTACCATCATGGCTCTTCCAGAAAATAGAATATATCTTGCTTCTCGTAGCCCCCGTCGACGTGAGTTATTGAAACAGATTGGAATAAATTTTGAAATTTTACTGATGCGAGAGACCTTGCCGCGCCCGGCAGACGTTGATGAAACTCCTAATAAAGGGGAGTTGCCGACTGATTATGTTAGTAGAATTGCCCGTGCAAAGGCAGAGGCTGGGTGGATGCGACTAGTACAACGTGGCTTGCCTCTTAAGCCGTTGCTTGTAGCTGATACGATAGTATCCTTTAAGGGGCTTATCTTTGGTAAGCCAGAGAATCCGGCTCATGCGGAAGAGATGTTGACGGCACTTTCTGGTCAGACTCACCAAGTATTGACCACGGTAGCTGTTGCTTCACAGGGGAAAATAGAAGAGTGTTTATCAACTACTACAGTGCGATTTCGCGATATTAGCCAGAGTGAAATCAATAGTTACTTGATAAGCAGTGAATCGTATGACAAAGCAGGTGCTTACGCGATTCAGGGGAAGGCTGCAGTTTTTATAATGGAATTTTCTGGCAGTTATAGCGGTGTATTAGGATTGCCGCTATTTGAAACAGCGGAACTGCTAGAAAAGTTCAATATCAAGATATTTTCCAAAAATGACAGCAATCTATAGTGCATCACATATATGAGCGATGAAATTCTTGTCAACATAACTCCACAAGAAACTAGGGTAGCAGTGATGGAGCAAGGGGTGGTGCAGGAATTACACATAGAACGCACGAGTAGTCTTGGTAAAGTAGGTAATATCTACAATGGTCGTGTAATCCGAGTGTTGCCTGGGATGCAATCAGCGTTTATAGATATTGGTCTCGATCGCGCTGCTTTCCTACATGTAGCTGACATTTGGGGGTTTCGTCAGGGAGAAGGAGGCGATAAATCAATACAAAAGTTTCTCCACGAAGGAGAAAATATTTTGGTCCAAGTCATTAAAGATCCAATTAGTACTAAAGGCGCTCGATTATCTACACAGATTAGTATTGCTGGACGGATGCTGGTATATCTTCCACAAGAATCTAATATCGGAGTTTCTCAACGTATTGAGGACGAAACCGAACGTGATTTACTTAGAGAAAAACTACAAAAGATAATTTTTGCTGATGATAAAGGTGGTTACATAGTTCGAACCATGGCAGAAACTGCAAGTGAAAACGATTTACAGACTGATATAAAATATTTACACAAACAATGGTTCAAAATTCAGGAAAAATTTTCAGTTACAACCTCATCTACCCTTATATATCAGGGCTTAAATTTGAGTCATCGGGTTCTACGTGATTTTGTTGCCGATGACACAGCGCGTATTTTGGTAGATTCGCGTGAGACTTTTCAGAAAATGGCTGCATTTGCACATGACTATATGATTAATGTAGAGGACCGGTTAGAACATTATACTGGTGAGCGCCCATTATTTGATCTGAACGGAGTAGAAGATGAAATTGAAAAGTCTTTAGCGAGACGTGTAAGTTTGAAGTCTGGGGGGTATCTTATTTTCGACCAGACAGAAGCGCTAACTACCGTAGATGTAAATACTGGGGGGTTTGTAGGCACTCGTAATTTTGATGACACCATTTTTAAAACTAATTTGGAAGCAGCACAGGTAATTGCTCGTCAATTACGTTTACGAAATTTAGGCGGTATTATCATCATTGATTTTATTGATATGGAAAATGAAGAGCACAAGAATGCTGTGCTTACAGAGTTTAAGAAAACATTATTGAAAGATAGGACGCGAATGACCGTAAATGGGTTTACTACACTAGGACTTGTAGAAATGACGCGTAAACGTACTCGAGAAAGTCTTGCGCACACTTTATGTGAACCATGTCCAACTTGTCAGGGTCGCGGTGAAGTTAAAACTGCACAGACGATATGCTATGAAATCTTACGTGAATTATTACGTGAGTCTCGCCAATTTGATGCTCGTGAATTTCGTATTTTAGCATCACAACAGGTGATTGATTTGCTTCTTGATGAAGAGTCTCTAAGTCTTACTCAACTTGGCGATTTCATTGCAAAACCGATTAGTCTACAAGTTGAAACAACTTATGCGCAGGAACAGTACGACGTAATCCTAACGTAGTCTACATCAAATTATATTTTGTGCTTTGATACATTTTAAGAATGATGCAGTATGTAATTTTAGGAATTGAACAATCTTAATATACTGTCGGAGTTTGGTCGTTTCACGATCCCTTTTTCTGTAATTAGCGCCGTAACTAAATCTACGGGCGTTACATCAAAAGCCGGATTACAAATATTGACTTCTTTTGTTGTCCACTGATACCCATGAAAGCTGGCTATTTCATCAGCATTTCTTTCCTCAATAGGAATTGCTGCTCCATTCGGAGTAGTTAGGTCAATAGAAGACAATGGGCAGGCTACATAGAACGGGATGTTGTGACGTTTTGCTAATACAGCTACCATATAAGTGCCAATTTTATTTGCTACATCTCCATTAGCTGCCACACGGTCAGTTCCAACTATTACAGCGTCAATTTCTCCTCGATTCATTAAATATCCTGTCATGTTATCTGTTATGAGTGTTACAGGAATTTTTTCTTGCAACATTTCCCATACCGTAAGCCGAGCACCTTGAAGAAATGGTCTGGTCTCGCTCACAGTTACAGAAACTTTCTTGCCGATTTCTACAGCAGAACGAATGATACCAAGGGCGGTACCATGGCCGGCCGTCGCTAAAGCGCCCGCATTGCAATAAGTAAAAATTTTTGCATTACTAGATATCAATTTTGCGCCAAAAGTACCCATGGAACGGTTAACCCTATAATCTTCAGCCAACATCTGATGTGCTGCATACAGTAAGGTATCTGCAATTTCACTAGAAGTGAGACCAGTAGCACTTTGCCAAATAGCGTGCATTCGTTTCAGTGCCCAGAATAAATTTATTGCTGTGGGGCGACTTTTTGCTAATACTTTGAAAGCTTTGTCCATAGCACTAGCAAATTCACTGGTTGTAGTAGTTCGTAACCTCAGGGCTTCTAGCGCCACACCATAAGCAGAAGCACAGCCAATTATTGGAGCGCCACGCACTACCATAGAGCGGATACCCTCTGCTACTTCTATTGCAGAATTATATGTAAGATATTCAAATCGAGAGGGCAACAAACGTTGGTCAAGTATTTCCAGTCGCTCATTCTTCCACCGTATTGCCTCTACGGTTTGCTTCGTGTTTCTTTTAATCACGGTCAATTTCCTTCAAATTTACAAAGAGAGAAAACTTTTTGACCATGTTTTTCTAGCCGTAAACTACCCCCGAGGTCAGGTAAATCAATTACGAAACAACACTCTACAATCTTTCCACCCATAGATTCAATTAATTTTACTGCGGCTTCTGCTGTACCACCTGTAGCTATCAGATCATCCACTAGCAATATGTGCTCACCTTGTGAAATGGCATCTGTATGAATTTCAATACAATCGGTGCCATACTCTAATTTATAATTATGACTGCGAGTTTCTGCCGGCAACTTGCCTTTCTTGCGAATTGGTACGAAGCCAACGCCAAGCTGAAATGCAAGTGTTGCTCCAATAATAAAACCGCGAGCCTCAATTCCAACTACCCTATCAATTCTTACGCCGCTAAAATGATTGACGAACTCGTTAATTGTGACTTGAAAACCTATCGGGTCTTTTAACAGTGTTGTAATGTCCCGAAACATTACACCTTGCCTTGGATAATGTGGGACAGTTCTGATTCTTGATTTAATGGGCACAGATTATCTCCAGAAGAAATAATAACTAAAAAATAATATGACACAATATTACAATGCACATTATCAGCATAGAGTATTAAGATAGTACGAATTTCTAAAAAACTACAGGAAATTTGTGGAATAGTTATAAATAATACAATAAATTACATACTTACTAATTCCATATGGCTTTAAGAGCTGTAGAAAGCTGAAATCTAATTTGCGGTCCAATTTATTTTTGGATTTTTCAGTTGGACAAACTCATGAGGTAGTATAGTAACCGGTTATATATTATAAGCAAATCATATTGGTAGTTTAGGAGACTTGTTTGGCGCCTCGGAAATTTTTCAAAAAATACCTTCCTTCACACGATACCATTCATCAGAATAAATTCATCAGAATGTTTGGGGGTTTGTTGCAACACCACAATCTGTGGCATTTAAATCGTTACTCTGTGGCGGGCGGAGTTGCAGCAGGGTTATTTGCTGGTTTGATCCCCGGGAGTAATCCAGTCCAATTCTTCTTCGCTTCGATGTTTGCCATAATTTTCAAAGTGAATTTACCGCTAGCTGTGTTAGTTACACTTTATTCCAATCCTTTTACCATAGTACCAATTTATCTTGCTGCATATGCTATTGGTGATTTTGTGATCGGTAATGGTGGGGCTAGTATGCCCCAGCTCGAGTTTTCCCTGTTAGACAAAGAGATTAATGAATGGATTCCTTCCATAATTAATTGGCTAGCTTCCCTTGGAAAAACCTTATTGACTGGAATTTTCTTGTTAGCGATACTGCTTTCAATTGTAGGCTATTTCACAGTACGTGGAGCATGGCGACTATTCGTAGTTTATGAGTGGCGTAAAAGGGCACAACGAAACCATTGATGATTAATTAAAATGACTCCAGAACACTGGACAACAGCAACTCAGGAGCTTGCTAAACGTGATAAAGTGATGCATAAGCTTATATCATGTTTTAAAGGAGCTGCGCTATGTTCACATGGAGATGCTTATACTACATTAGTACGCTCTATTGTAGGGCAGCAGATTTCTGTGCAGGCAGCAGAAAGTGTTTGGAAGAAAATAATTACTACAGTACCTGAGATCACACCATACGCTGTTCATAGAACACAAGAAGATGTGCTAAGAGGTTGTGGATTGTCACAGAGGAAGGTAGTTTATTTACACGACCTGTCAATACACTTTATTAATAAAAGCTTAAGTGAGTCCAAATGGCAAAAAATGGACGACGAGGCACTCATTTTAGAGCTCACAAAAGTAAAAGGAATTGGGCGTTGGACCGCTGAAATGTTTTTGATATTTCATATGCTACGTTTGGACGTGCTGCCAATGAATGACTTAGGTCTAAAGCGTGCATTAAGTATTCATTATAACGCTAACCAACCTATAGGCGAGCTTAAGATACGTACAATTTCTGAGATATGGAAGCCATGGAGGTCTGTAGCAACGTGGTATTTGTGGCGCAGTCTTGACTCATTGCCAGTAGACTATTGAAATATTAGTTAAGAGCTTGGTCTTTGCTATTAAAAGAAAAAATAACTCCCGGAGAAATATACTCCTGCTAGTAATAAAACACCCATTAACAAATTGACTACGGTGTCCCCCTTACTACTAGCAAATATTCCATTTAGCCATTTTTTGATAACAACAATAGAAATTACGAAAATAGGAATAGCCATGACCAAGTAATGCATTTCCATGCTCCAAACATTACCCAACCAATTACTAACCCAGCCTCCAGGGCGGAATAGACTATAAGAAATCCCAGAAATCCCTGCGATGACAAAAGCAACATAAATTAAAGATAATATGAGCTGAAAAGACTCTTTATAAGACTCTTTCATAGTATTCTCGTAATCGACAAAAGAGAGATAAACTAAAGTAAATCTTACTTATTTTTTCACGATAGCATCCTTATTCTGTCAGCATACCATCAACTAACTGTAAAGTCCTTCCTGTACGTTTGGCTAGAATGGGATCATGGGTAACAATTATAAGGCTAGCACCAGCTTCACGGTTAAGCTCTAACATCAGCTCATAGACTTCGTATGCAGTATGCCTATCAAGGTTACCGGTAGGCTCATCAGCAAGTATACATGCAGGTTTAGTTACTAATGCGCGTGCTATTGCTGCACGCTGGCGTTCCCCGCCCGAAAGTTCTCCTGGTATGTGTGATAGTCGATGACCCAGTCCAACCTTTTTTAATACCACTGCAGCATGATCATAAGATTCATTTTTATTCGTATGCCTAATCAGCAATGGCATTGCAACATTCTCAAGCGCACTGAATTCTGGTAGTAAGTGGTGAAATTGATAAATAAATCCAAGTGATTCGTTACGAAGTTGACATCTCTTTTCTTCATTTATAGAAGCAATATTCTGACCTAGAATTTGGATGTTTCCAGTAGTGGGTTCATCTAGTCCGCCAAGCAGGTGTAGCAATGTGCTTTTTCCTGAGCCAGATATACCAACAATGGAAAGTGTTTCACTTGCGAAGACACGTAGATCCACGCCCAAAAGAACAGGCACCTCAAACTTTCCCTGAAAATAGCTTTTACGTAAATTGCTACAAGAAAGAATTACTTTATTCATATCTTAAAGCTTCTGACGGATTAACTTTGGATGCTCGGTAACTGGGATAAATTGTAGCCAGTATGGTCAATCCAAACGATATGATTGCAACTGCAACTATGTCAGTAAGATGAGGGTCTGATGGAATCTTGCTAATGTAATAAACTTCATTAGATAGAAACTGAACAGTGAACAAATACTCTATTAGCGCAATTACGGAGTCTACATTAAAGGCCAGCAAAGTTCCTCCAATAACCCCTAGTATCGTACCAAAAGCACCAATCAATGTGCCTTGTACAATAAAAATCTTCATGATGCTTCGTGGACTTGCTCCAAGGGTACGTAAAATTGCAATATCAGGCTGTTTGTCAGTTACTGCCATTACTAGTGTCGAAACGATATTAAAAGCCGCTACTGCAATGATTAAAGCAAGAATAAGAGAGAGCATTCTTTTTTCAATCTGGATTGCGCGAAAATAGTTTGCATGTTGACTGGTCCAATCACTAATGTATGTATATGATGAAATTATTAGAGCAAGTTCTCGAACTACTTTTGGAGCTTGGAAGAGATCGTGTAATTTCAGTCTTACACCCGATACACTGCCATCTTTCATGCGATACAGTTTTTGTGCATCCGCCATATGAATTAACGCCAACGAGGAGTCATATTCAAAATGTCCTGCTTCAAAAATACCAGTAATAGTAAATTGTTTGAGACGTGGCAGTATTCCTACTGGTGTCATTTGCCCTTGCGGTGAGATTAATATAATCTTATCTCCCTTGGATGCGCCCAAAGTTCGTGCTAATTCTTTGCCAACAACAATACCAAACATTCCTGGCTCGAGGTCATTTAGTTCTCCATCTACCATCATCTTTGAAAAATCAGCGACATTATTTTCTGTATCAGGTAGGATCCCACGTACTAACACACCACGTACTGCTTGATTGAAAGACACCATGCCCTGAGCACTAACAAAGGGCGCAGCAGCTTCTACTTGTGGGTGCTGCACTGCTTGATTTGCAATTTTTTGCCAGTCTGGAAGAGTTTCATTTATACCATTTATCTGAATGTGTGATGCCACACCAAGAATACGAGTACGCACTTCTTTCTGGAATCCGTTCATTACTGACATCACCGTTATAAGTGCAGTCATACCGAGCGTGATTCCTAAAAGCGAAGTTAATGAAATAAACGAAATAAAGTGATTGCGGCGTTTTGCGCGTGTGTAACGGAGACCAATGAAAAACTCATAAGAAGGCACAGACAAAACACCTAAATATAAAAAGGAATTACAAAATTTGCCTCATTCCGTCTGGGTGTAATATAGAGCAAGGCTGAATTGAATAATTTCAACTTAGTTTTCTTTCATAAATTTAGTTTTATTCATCTCTCACTTATACTTTGCGGTAAGCACAAGTTGGTTTTACACAATCTACATATAGCGAAAGCGAGTGCTCGTGTATGATAAAACCGCGATCTTTAGCAATTTTAACCTGGCGTTTCTCTATTTCCTCGTCATAGAATTCACCAACATGACCACACTGTAGGCATACAAGATGATCATGATGATCACCTCGATTTAGTTCAAATACCGCTTTACCGCTTTCAAAGTGATGACGCTTTAAAACTCCAGCCTGCTCAAATTGGGTTAGAACTCTATAGACAGTGGCGAGGCCAATATCTTCACCTTCACTTATTAAAGATCGATATACATCTTCTGCCGATAGGTGTTGTATAGCAGAATTTTCAAATAAACTAAGAATTCTTAGTCGTGGTAACGTGGCCTTAAGGCCCATAGTCTTGAGATCGTTTGATTTGCTCATAGTTATATCTGCCCGGTAAATTATATACTGTATCATATAATGTTAAATCTGCTTTGAAAACATATGTTGACGCGATGCACACAAAAATATTTAAGCTGCTTATT
>JAHELA010000174.1 GCA_024644425.1 Nitrosomonadaceae bacterium | reverse complement strand
CTAGAGCACATTCTGTGGCATAAGCCTTTTACCCAAGTGCTGAATGAAAAAAACTTTCCTTTCTTTAAATGGTTTGAGGATGGTGAATTGAATGTTTCTTTCAACTGCCTTGACCGGAATCTCGAAGCTAACCCAGATAAAATCGCCATCATATTTGAGGCAGACGACGGTAAGGTGACTCGAGTTACATACCACGATCTTTTTATGCAAGTCTGTCAATTTGCTAACGGACTTAGATCGCTTGATATCAAAAAGGGGGATCGTATTATTATCTACATGCCAATGAGTATTGAAGCGATAGTGGCTATGCAAGCTTGTGCTCGGATAGGCGCAATTCACTCAGTAGTATTTGGTGGTTTCTCTGCTAAAAGCCTACATGAACGTATTGTAGATACATCTGCAGTTGCTGTTATTACTGCAGATGAACAAAGACGTGGCGGTAAAGGGATACCATTGAAACCGATAGTAGATAAAGCGTTAGAAATGGGTGAAACTGACTCAGTTAATTCCGTAGTGGTATACAAACGTACTGGTAAAAATCTACATTGGCATGATTCACGTGATGTTTGGTGGCACGATATTATTATTGATAAATCTAATTATTGCGAGCCTGAGTGGGTTAGCGCCGAGCACCCGCTGTTTATTCTCTATACCTCAGGTTCCACTGGGAAACCTAAAGGCATCCAGCATTCTTCTGCTGGTTATTTATTAGGTTCGATGATAAGTATGCAATGGATTTTTGATTACAAACCAACTGATATCTTTTGGTGTACTGCTGATGTGGGGTGGATCACTGGTCATAGTTATGTCGCATATGGCCCACTTGCAATGGGAGCAACTCAAATCGTGTTTGAGGGTGTGCCTACTTATCCAGATGCGGGGCGTTTTTGGAAAATTATTCAGGAGCACAAGGTTACCACTTTTTACACTGCACCTACAGCGATTCGCTCGCTAATTAAATTAGGTTCGGAGTTACCAAAGAAATACGATCTTTCCTCTCTACGTTTGTTAGGTTCTGTGGGTGAGCCGATTAATCCAGAAGCGTGGATGTGGTATTACAATGTGATAGGTCAATCTCGTTGTCCTATTGTGGATACTTGGTGGCAAACTGAAACAGGTTGCCATATGATAGCTCCAGTACCAGGAGTGGTTTCGCTCAAACCTGGCTCATGCACTTTTCCATTACCTGGGATTATGGCGACAATTGTTGATGAGGTTGGCAATGAGGTAGAAAATGGTAAAGGCGGGCTTCTAGTCATCAAGAGACCATTTCCCTCGCTAGCACGTACTATCTGGGGTAACCCAGAGCGGTTCAGAAAGACTTATTTTCCCGAGGATCTTGGAAGTAAATATTATCTAGCTGGGGATTCTGCAAGCCGTGATCTAGACGGGTATTTTTGGATCATGGGCCGCGTTGATGATGTGTTAAATATCTCAGGCCATCGTTTGGGTACCATGGAGATTGAATCGGCTTTAGTAGCTAATCATTTAGTTGCGGAAGCTGCAGTGGTTGGCAAACCTCACGAGATCAAAGGAGAAGTTGTAGTGGCATTTGTTGTACTTAAAGATGTATGTCCCCAGGGAGATGAAATTAACAAAGTAGCTAACGAATTACGTAATTGGGTATCAAAAGAAATAGGCCCGATTGCAAAGCCTGAAGAGATACGCTTTGGTGATAATCTGCCAAAAACTCGATCTGGAAAAATTATGCGTCGGTTGCTACGCGCTATAGCCAGAGGAGAACAAATTACTCAGGATATTTCTACTTTGGAGAATCCTGCAATACTTGAACAGTTAAAGCAGTCAATAGCATAAATTTTAGACTAATTTTGATACATGGAACCCATTTCTTCTGCTTTTAAGCAGTACTCATGACCTTACCTCATATTACCAATTACGATCATGGCATTAGTGCTATAGATGCAGAATATTACCGCCCAAGATTAGCGGCGATTCATTTGATTGTTGAAGGTAGCATAGTAGCGTTAGTGGATACAGGGACCTCGTTTTCTGTTCCTGGAGTTATTGAAATATTACGCCAAAGAGATATTGCACTCGAGAATGTCGCCTATGTTTTTCTAACTCATGTACATCTTGATCATGCAGGTGGCGCTGGTAAATTTTTACATTATCTTCCCAACGCAAAATTGGTTGTACACCCTCGTGGTGCGCGTCACATGGTTGATCCTACTAAGCTCATAGAAAGTGCTATGGCTATTTATGGTAGAGAAGAGTTTGATCGCCTATATGGAAAAATATATCCTGTGGAGCAAGGTCGTATTATTGAGGCATCGGAAGGGTTTAATATTGAACTTGGTGGCAGGCCGCTATTGCTTATTGATACTCCAGGACATGCGCGCCATCACTACTGTATATTTGATGAAAAAAGCAGATCATTTTTTACTGGGGATACTTTTGGTGTCTCCTATAGGGAGTTTGATGTAGATGGAATGGAATTTGTTTTTCCAACCACCACTCCAGTGCAATTTGATCCACTTGCAGCTCACAAATCCTTAGATCGCATCATGAGCTATGATCCACAGTACACGTATCTTACACATTATTCTCGTATAGGAAATTTAACACATCACGCCAATGTTTTACATGGTTTAATTGATGACCATGTAGCAATAGCTAGGAAATATCGTGAACATGGGTTGAATAGGTATACTTTATTGGTGGACGA
>JAHELA010000046.1 GCA_024644425.1 Nitrosomonadaceae bacterium | reverse complement strand
AACCACCAAATTTGGTGGAGGGAGAAGGATTCGAACCTTCGAAGGCAGTGCCGTCAGATTTACAGTCTGATCCCTTTGACCGCTCGGGAACCCCTCCAAACGAAACTATCCATTATGAATGCATTATGGTTACAAGTCAACGCGCATTTACTTGCGCTTTAGTTTCTTATCCGACTGAGAACATGGAAGAAATAGATCAAGAATTATAGAAAAGGAAATGGAAAATCCAGTTAGATTCAATCCGACAAATAGACAATCACATATAACTGTTTATTATATGCAACTAAAATTATCTTAAGTTAAGTAAAGTGAATTGGTTTTATCAACCACTATAATATACTTTGTTTCTTGAAAACTATTATCCCCTTTATACTTCCGACCATATACAATTTCATGACTTCTACACGTAGCAACCTAAGCTGGTAGTAGCATATAGCAAGTAATTTATAAAAATAACGCAAATACCTCAAAACCATACCAATCACAGTGTGATTTTTCTTATTTCAAACACAGAGGTATTAAATGTAGAGCATGATAGCTTAATTTAAAGCGCTGTCTCTCCAGTACTTAGTGCCCTTGACCGTGGCCTGGATTGCTAGTCCACTTTCTGTTAACTGGTAAACACTTATATCGCCAGCTAAGGCCTCTCCGCCTACAGCCCCACCCTTATGACCAGCTTTGGCCGCTGCATCGACACCTGCTCCAAATTCCCAGCCCTCATTGATAAATTTATCCAAGGTCGCTTTGTTATGAAATATAAATATTAAACGATAATCCTTAATACCTAATCCTACACCAACACCCAATTCTGCCATCTTCATAAAAACGGGCTTAGCCCCTTTGCGTTGCACAACTCCATAACCAGTGCCGGCAGTAACCCAAAACAAGATTCCTGCATTATCGAAAACAGCATAACCAGGTGCCGCTGCAATCTCTGCTTTCGCCCCAGGACGAACATTATAAAGGTCTGAAAGAGTATCATTTTTCATAGCAAGAACGGCTTGACGCTTTGCTTCTGGAGTATTTCCTGCTGTAGTAGCGCACCCACTAAAGAATAGAACTATTACCAAGCCACATAACCCAGCTTTTATATTTTTCATATTTTTATGCTCCATAACAATTTACTTAACCCTAACCTGATATTAATTTTCCAAAATATATTTTATTCCTATATCCCAAATAAGAACTCGATTATTCTAAAAATAATAAGACTTCTTACATTAAGACTCAATTATATTTTAAGGATCATGTCATCATGAATTTATTACTAATTTATACTTATTTGCACTTATTCGAAAGGAAAGGCTTTAACCTTAATAGCTCTGATTTAATTGGCATGTATTATTGCATGCAAGCACACCTTTCACTATAAGCATTAACCTCTATTTCCTTTTTCTCTACCGCTTATGTAGAAAAGTTCTTAGTACAAATACGACAGCTCTCCAGAAAAAAACATCCTTTTTTTATATGCGGGCAATATTTCACATATGACAAACTATATCTTAAGAAGCGCCAAAATGTCATATATTTTCAATGTACAATAATTATTAGGTTTATATGTACCAACAGATATACCAATGATTTACTTAAATTTTTGTCTTAGATAGTGTGATTTAATACCATTCTTTACATTGCCTGTCGAAGATACCTTGTGAGGAGGCATATCAAGAGGAAGATATATGAAAGCGCAATATCTCGTGAAATGTGGCTTATATTACTGATTGACTACTAATCGAAATGTGATTTTATTTCTGCTGCACAGAAGTATTTAACATCATTTAAAGAGTTTTTCTTTTCAATCTTAAGCTGGCCATAATACTCGAGTATTGCCCTAGCCCAGTTACCTCGTCTTTTAAATGTATTGATACGCTGACAAATATGCTTGGCTTCTTCATCACAAGAAGTAATTAAGCAATCGATAGCGAAGACTTCTTTATCATCTTCAAATAACGAGAGCCCAGCAATTGTCTCCTTCACACCACTCTGAACTCGCCTACTTATTCTAAATTGCTGCGCGCCACGCATAAACTCGACTGTACTTGTATCTTTGTCATTTAAGCCACTGATACCTGTTAGATTTAATTTATTCCATTTGTCCGGGTCCTCTTGTCTAGACCACTCAGGATAGTTCTTTATCTCCTCCCAGAGAGCAATTAGTGCTTCGTCAAGCTCATTTACGCGCGCAAATTGTGATAGCTGCTCCATTATTTTCACGTGTTTCATATCGCTGGCAAATCTTTGTTCAAGCTCATTCTCGTGCTGCTGCACTGCAAGGATAGTTGCCTTATCTATGTCTGCTTTATCAGAAGCGATCTTCTGTAAGAACGGGTCCGTCTCTGGTAGGGCCTCTATTTTTGTCGGGCCAAACTTCAATGATGACGAATTAACAGATTTAGCCCGATGCAGATACCAATAAACCGCACAAACTATAATAACAGCTAGGACAACTAGGATAATTAATTCAATTTGCATAGCTTCCTTAAAACGTAACTGTTATTGGGAACAAACTAACTCAAATACTTTTTGAAAATAGAAAAATATGCGGCCTCACCTCTATATATTTTATATGGTAGCTTTGGCCAGACTTGAACCAACAACTAAGTAATTATCGTTCCTTTTTAAACTATTAACAATAATATGCAACAATAAACTAAATCGATTTAATCAAAATATTCTGTGCAACATTTTTAATGTTCCGCTATCCATTAATTATCACACACGTACGAGCGCCTCATAATACATATAACAATTTGAAGCCAGCAAAACCCTTAAATTGGAACTGAATAACCCCCACTAATAATAAATGGTAGACCCTCTTATTTCAAATTTTGGCATAAGTTATTACAAAAGAAATTTTTGCATAAACGCTCTTGAATCAAAATGGATCCTCAGAATATGTTGGTTTACTTGTTGTCAAGATTTATAGTGTGGAAGGTATAATATAAGTTAATCTAGATAAGTTGGTTCACTGCCTAAAATTTAATAATGTTTACCATGCGCTTAAATGTTGCTATTCTTTTATTGCTTTATATTAGTATTGAATCTTTAGCTTTAGCTTCAACCATAGCCGCGCCTTTCAAACTTCCTCCCGCACAAAAAGGCACTAATCTTATCGATTGTAAATTCAAGCTTGAAAAACAAGGTGGCGGATGGTGCGAAATTCGTTTGCAGGGTAAGCACCCGTCAATCTCTGCAGTCTGGCCAACAAATCTAGATGACAAAACTTATATGGTTAGTGGGCCAAGCTCAGTGCTTGAAGCCTGGAATAGTGCAGCTTTCGACGAAAAGAATCTTCTAATCTATTTTATGGGAGGCGGTCATTCTGATTACGGGGGTAATGAAGTCTACGAATTTAACCTCAAAAATGGGCACTGGAAACGACTTACTAATCCCTCACCACTTACCTTTTTCTTCCAGTTTCCAGACGAAGAAGAAACTCCAACATCAAATATAACTCAGTATTGTTGGGCACCTGACATGCGTCGCGTTCCAGGTGCTACACACACTTACGACGGCCTACAATTCAGTAAAAAAACCAAGACTATTTTCCTAATTGCTATGGATGCGGCTGACGGTTCATGTTTCGATGCTAAGAGAGGCCAGTTTAAAAAAGACTCGAGGTTTCTATTTGGTCCCGTTGCAGGAAGTGGTATTTTTGAATTCAACCCTTCACACCACGAAAAACGAAATGGCTTAGCCCCACTTACCTGGCGCCGATTGGCTACACCCAATGACCTATACCTAGGTTATCCTCGCTCCCTGGAGTTGCCAAATGGAATGATGATGGTCGGAGACTCCTCAAGTCTTTACACATTTGATCCATCAACTGGGTTTATCGGAGAACTTTTTTGGGAGGATGAAGATTGGGGAGATGGAATAGCTGAGTTTCATCCAATCGGGCTAATCATGTCTCTGCATCACAACACTTTGACTATCAGTAATATCAAAACCAAAGTATCTAAAACATTCTCTGTACCAAACGAAAGACTTCATGGTAAATCTTTAGCTATTAACAAAAACGGTAATGTCTTCACCTGGGATGGGAGGCACACAATCCTGATAATTGATAATTTACATGAGTCCGAGCCAAATTGGACTTTCTATGATTGGTCAAGTGCAGGCCCCCCATCGGGCGATCATACTTCATCAGATGTTACGGGAAATATCTTTTCAAAATGGCAGTACATTACTGAACATGACCTCTTTGTTGGACTCTCAGATCACACGACTGGCGTATGGGTATACAAGCATCCAAAGTCCATAAAAGGCGTAAAACTCTCTAATACAAATCTGAGAAAATTAATTGATGAAGCAAAGGAAGGCTCGATAGTACAAATTCCCCCTGGTTTCTATGGCCATGGTCTTTATATCAATAAGTCCCTTACTGTAAAGCTCAAAGATGTACGGCTTTGGAGCGTAGCTGAGGAAAAAGGGATCATCAACGTTGATTGTGATGGTTGCTCGGTTGTGATTGAAGATTTTTTTGGCGAAGGACGAAAAGCCGGCTGCCTTGATGAAAATTGTGCCGGTATCAAGGCTGAGGGGGAAAATTTTCATCTGACCGCCAAACATATTCATCTAGACAACACAGTGATAGGTATATTGACAGATAATCGTGGCGGCAAATTAATTTTAGAAGATAGCTTGATTGAGAATACGGGACTAAACGACCGATCTGACACCTATGGACACGGCCTCTATGCAGGCACTATTAACTCCGTTATTTTGCGTCGTTCAACTATCCGCAATGTATATGGCTCAGGTCATACTTTGAAAAGCCGCGCACAGGAAACTATCTTAGAAAACGTTCGCCTACTGGGAGCGGAAGGATTTCATAGTCGCTCCATCGATATGCCATGTGGCGGAACACTTCAGATGACAAATTCGATAATTCAACATGGTGTAAATAGTGAAAACTATGACGTAATAGCAATGGGGGCCGAACCTGAAAACTGTAAAATCTATCCTTCACGAATACGCCTCAATAAGAATTGGATCGTAGTTGATCGCATCGGAAACAACACGCTCTTTAACTGGTACTCACCTATTACCATGCTTATTTTGAAAAATAATCACATAGTCAATCTAAATAAATGGTCTAGCAGCAACACCAAATTGGGTACCGCCATTGATCATAGACTAAATAACAAATTCTGCCGAAACCGTACAGACTGCGGCCTTAAACCAAACCAATTACCTCCCCTTAGACATTAACTAAAGTTAACTTAATAGAAATAATAAAAACTATATCTGGTTAATAAAAATTTTTATTCTTTGGCGAATCCAGCTTTATTCATGTGACGAGCAAGGAATATTAACAAGTTAACTTTTGGGTCAGCCTTGACTTCGTTTAGAGTCATTTTGGACTTGTTGAATCTCTTTGACGTAATATACTAATCACGCACTCAATGTTAGAAGATATGCCCCATGAAGATAATAATTTTAGCGCAATTTTTAATTATTCTATCCGGTTGTGGTGGGCTTGTAGGTGTAAAGAAACAAGGTGATTATGTTTATTATGGAGAAGTTAAAGGTAAATATGAGGAACTTGCTTATTGTGTAGCAAATACTATGGCAGCAGATAAAAGATGGAGGATCAGTAAATTAAAGTATGAAATCAGCGACTACCCAAATACAAAAAAGCTTCAAATTAATTCTCGTTCTCCTACCCTGCTGGGACAATTCTATGTGTTTAGGTTAGAGCTAAATCAGACTGCTCATGATACTTCAAGTATCCTGTTGAAGGGCTTTAAATTTGAAAGTGAAGAAGCTTTAAAAGTTCTGAAAAGGTGTACAAAAAAATAACTAATCTTACTTCATCAAACAAAGTTAATAGAGGCGCCATCAATACCGGTGCTACTCCTGTGGGAGGCACTTTAAAGGAAATGATAAAGGCGCAGAAAAAGGTAGCGGGTATTAATCAGGAACCTAGTAGAAACAAACGGTGGAACAAAAAGGATTTTTTGTTGGTAGCTTTGTTTATTGATCAGAACCTTACTTACTATGAAAGCAAGGCGGCCTGATGGTATCAACCCATTATTTATTACTCTTATTGTTGGATAAATATCCTAGCTACTAATAATTAAAACTATTAGTTATTAGATATAGGCTTAAGAAGACCGCTCCCACTACTATCCCTAATATATACAGGCTTACTGTAATCTCTAGTTTTAGTTCCCGGATGAGTATGATAGGCCTTGTCTCCGTCGACTATAAGCCCAGGCTTTGAGTTATTCATACTGATAGCTCCACCTAGAAATGCGAGTTGTTCTGTTTGCCCCAATATGTTAAACGAAATTAGCATCAAAGCAAAAATATGTAAGTTTTTCATTTTATCCCCTTCTTTACAAGCGAAAGATACATAATCACCTTATAAGATAACTCTTTGAATCTATTTCATAAAATATTAAAGCTGTCTTTGTAGTTCTTGCGCCTTTTGTTTTTGTGGCTACATCACTGTTCATATTATTTCATTTACTCTATCAGTTGCTGTTGATGATTTTGACGTTGCTGTATGCCTTGTGTAAAATTTTTTGTTATATCTATTTTTTCGTATGTGCTATTTAGAAACATTATAGATACTTGTGTTGTTATCAGGGTTCGGTTGACCGTATGTTACGTTATTAGATAATAATGCAGCAATAAGCAACCGTTTTATAGTGTCAACTTTCCTTTATTATTTTCTGTATAAATCAGCAACCGATACATTATCCTCTATCAACTCAGTAACTAGAATTTTACAAATGACAATATTTAATAATAATGGATAAATTTATACTTAGAAATGATGATGAAATGCCTGCTTTAGGGCTTGGTACTTGGAAATCTACCCCTAAAGAAGTTTATGATGCAATTCGTGACGCTATAAAAATTGGATACAGACATTTTGATTGTGCTGCTTTTTATGGAAATGAACCTGAAATAGGCAAAGCACTTATCGATGCTTTTGATTCTGGAGATGTAATAAGAGAAGATTTGTGGGTGACCTCAAAATTATGGAACAATGCTCACCTAAAAAAAGACGTTAGACCAGCTTTAGAAAAAACTCTCAATGATCTTAAGCTAGATTACCTTGATTTGTATTTAATTCACTGGCCGGTTGCTCTAAAACCAGGGGTACAATTTCCTTCATCAGCTAATGACTTCTTATCCCTCGATGATGTGCCAACATCTGCTACTTGGAAAGCGATGGAAGCATGCACAAAAGAAGGATTAAGCAAACATATAGGTGTTTCAAATTTTAGCATCAAAAAAATTACAGAACTTCTAGGTAATTGCGAGATAAAACCAGAAGTAAATCAAATAGAATTGCACCCATTTCATCAGCAACCAGCTATGCTGAAATTTTGCAATAAAGAAAATATTGTCATTACCGCCTATTCGCCTTTAGGATCTACTGATCGACCTTCACAATTTAAAGACCCTAGTGAGCCCAGTTTATTAGAGAATCCTACTATAGTAGAAATTGCGAACACCAATGACTTATCGACTGCCCAGGTACTTATCCGATGGGCAATTCAAAGGGGTACTGCAGTAATACCAAAATCAGTAAATCCTACTCGATTGAAACAAAACTTTGATTCCGCCACCATTCCCTTGTCGGATGAAGACATGGAGAAAATTGCTAGACTTGAGGCAAAAGGACGTCTCTTAACTGGTAAATTCTGGGACGCGCCAGAGCTAGGATATACTGCAGCAACTTTGTGGGACGAGTAATTATTTTCAGAAAAAATGGTTTATCTATCTGGTAGCTTGACTGGATTCAAACCAACAAACAGAGGATTATAAGTTCTTTGTAATCTATAAACTACAACATGTCGCATGTGACGATAAACTAGAGTAATTCAATCAATTATTCTACTCTGGTTATTGTTCAAGTCGTTTGCATACTAGATGAAAACGGTCCTCAATAGCTTCACCAAATATAGGATCTGGCTTAGACTGCGTCTCAGTTTTAATTTTCTTCCAGTCATCTTCATTCAATAACTTTTCAGCCAATACGAAAACACCTTGTTCTTCTTTATCCATATGAGAACGGAGAATAAAACTGTAAAGACGCCCAGGTGTCTCAACTTCCTGTAACTTCTTAATTTCACTCTCGCTGTTGATAATATTCTCAAGTTTTTCATAAAAACGAGCTCCAGATTCCCCCAACGTATGATGTTGCTTTGTAAGTTCTGCAACATTTTCTAGAACACTGGAATCTCTTGCTGCAAGAAGTGTAAAAATAGCTTCCTCTCTTGGGTGATGAATAAGATCAGAATACTGAGTCATGTAATATAGGATGTCCGTCATAAGTTGATAGTCTGGAGCCTTACCTCTGTGCAAGAGATCTAGCTGTGTATCAAGCAAATCGAGTAGTTTTTTGAAATTTACATGCTCTTTCCGTAATTTAAAAATTTCGTTTTCCATCATTATCTCTTTTGGATTGAGTAGTAGACCACATAGCTTAGTACTTAAGTTCTGAATGCACTCCCAGGATTCCTACAATCGCAATTCCTTATCTCAGCATATTTTAAAACTACTGTTTAGATGAAACTACAGTGATGTAATGATTTTTGTCCATAGAAGTCCCTTAAGACATATACTATAAATTAGATTCTACGGCATTTCACTAGTTCATTTAACTTCTTCAAAATCTGCCCCTGGATGAGTATCAAATATAGGTGAGGCCGTTCGGTAATAGCAATTTATGGAGAACAATACAATTAATTGAACAACCTCACCTGATTCTGAGCCAGAGGATTTGGGTGTACGCATGGGCTTAACTTTTCTGTTTCCAAACCTATATTAGAAAGGAATTTGATTAAACAATTAAAATTCAGCCCTAAAATTTGTCAGAAATATATCGTTACCTAAGTTTTCTGAATAGTTATTTTCATTTCACGAGTAACAGAATCTCCTGATATTCTCAAGCTAGAGGCCAATATAAATAATATGAAGGTGACAGTAGCGTGTATATTTTCTGCAATTATTACAGGAGTTCTCATTTTCGGATGTATCGGGAATTATCTGTATGAACAGGAAATACACTCTATAAGCCGCATCGTTTACAGTTTGATCCATATAATAACGGCTATCATCTTTGTGGCTATTGCTTTGTTAGGCGGTAATGCATTGGTTTCTTGCTTGCAATTTTTCGGGCTGATCTACTTGTTGCTCAGTGGAATCGGATTTATAGGGATAGATTTGAAGATAGAAGAGCAGTGGGAAACGGTCATCCAACTAAACTTTATAAACTATATACAGCTCATCTTTGGAATAGCCCTCTATGTTACCGGTAGGTTATTAGAGAAATATCAGCGCCAAGTATATGCCTAGCCTGAATTTAATGGTCTACATCAATAGGTCACTCTGACGCCAGGAATTTAATTGCAGGCAGTAACAACTGCTTATGCAAATGTCCACTTTTAGAACAAAACAGACGTTCAAAATTAAACCTTGTTTTATTTCGGTGGGTTAATATGGACTCAACTAACGACCAAAGGATTATAGCCCCCCTTGTAATCAATAACCTACAACACGTTACAACAAATTAGAACAATACAATCAACGACTAAACCTTCTCATTTAATTGTGGCATGTGTACTTTATTGTGGTTATCTGTCTCTAAGTGCTCCACCAATGTCCCATAACAGAGTCATGCTTCAGAGTCTTGTTTATCTTTCTGAATTTGATATAAACTTTATCTGCGCGGTTGATGATTCCATATCAGCCTGGCGTTTTGTCAAAGGCATTAACTTTATACTTGAATAATCTACTTCTGATAAACTCCTTAAATAAATCCTATACTCTTCAATTATCTGTTTACGCTCTTCAATTTCCTTTTCTATACCTCTTGATTTGTTTTGTAGTCGAAGAATCGTAAGTTCATCCTCTTTAAGTGAATGACGCATTGAATCAATATATTTATTTTCATAAGCAATAACACGCATTAATAGCTTTGTGATATCTTTCATAGCAACCCCTTTTTAATTACACTTTCATGCGAGAAATCAAAAATAATTTTGTACCGGAAATAAGGGTAGCTGTGGGCAAAGAAGCCTGAAGAATGATCTTGACTAGATACAAATTTAGAACAACCTATATTGCCTGCAACAAACTTCATAATTTGGCCACTTTTTAAAAGATTTAATGTGAAAAACTATGATTTTTTATTAGTTCAACCATATATTACACACAGACACTAACCACTATATATAGTGGTTATATATACTTAGTAATACCAATTATAGTAAGTAGAGAATAAAAAGCAAGTGTTTTTTATAATAGATTTGCATGTTGTATGGTGTTGCCCTTTATGGTGGTTATCTGTCTTTGTATATCCAGCCACAGTGACCAATGATAAAGTTATATTGGAGGCAATGAGAAAAAATTAATTCTCCATTGAATTTAGATTGAGTGTCCGCATTTGATACAAAACAGACATTCGACCTTCTTTAAAATGACAGCGAGAATCTTATTACGGTTTACAAGTTTTACCACAAGTCTCTTTATATCTTCAGTATGCTAATAAATATATTATGATTAGGATTCTCAGTAGTGTAGTTTATATCTAATTTTATTATTCGGATGTTACCAAATCAGGGGTAATACCTATAGTAATTATATCGCGAAGAAAACCCATCACTTTTTCTCCCCAAATATCA
>JAHELA010000173.1 GCA_024644425.1 Nitrosomonadaceae bacterium | reverse complement strand
AATGTTCGCATGATACCAATTTTTGCTGTAAGTACTCCACCTATAGCAGCACCCACGATAGTCATAATAACTCCATAGACTTTGGATACAGTAGCTACTTCATCCTTTGTATAGCCCATATCTACGTAAAAAGGGTTACTCATTACACCCATAACCACATCCGAAATACGATACACAGCTATTAGCGCAAGAATTAACACTGCATGACGACCATGGCGCACGATAAAATCCCGGAACGGCGCAACTATTGCTCCATATAACCAAGCTAATATTTGTGTTAGTTTTGTATTCAGATTCCAGTGTGCAATAGTTTTTCTAGCATGATCTTCATTTTCAGAAATAAGGCGGTCAACAGGAACTTCTGGTTCTCGTATGATAAGGGTGGTGATAATACCTACAGCCATACTTGCGGCCATTACAAGATAAGCAGTGCGCCATGGTGAATAATCATAAGTCGCTTCTGATGGATCAACTGCTGCTGCTATCCATAGCACACCTGCAGAAGCTAATATCATAGCTAAGCGATAACCCGCCTGATAAGTTGCTGCCATAGCTCCTTGTAGTCTCGGCGCTACAGCTTCTATTCGATAGGCATCAAGTGCAATATCTTGTGTAGCAGATGCAAAAGCCACAGCTAGGGAAAAAAACACCATATGTGTCAAGTTTTCAATGGGATCTGTACTTGCCATGCCTACCAGCGCGATAGTGATGATTGCTTGCGATAGTAGTATCCATGCACGTCGTCTTCCTAATAAATGGGTTAATAGTGGCAACGACAATCTATCAACTAGGGGGGACCATAGCCATTTAAAGCCATAAGCTAACCCAATCCAGCTAAAGTAACCAATGGTTGAACGATCTATTCCCGCCTCTCTTAACCAGAATGACAAGGTTCCCAGTATCAAAAGCAGTGGGAGCCCTGCTGAAAAACCAAGAGTAAGCATTCCTAATACTCGTGGATGAGTGTAAACACGAAAAGCATGTAACCAGCCAGTTAGAACAGCAGATATCATAGGTTATAGTTGTAGTCGATGATAAGAGGCGAGTGGTCGGAGAAACGTTCTGTTTTGTAAATTGATACTTTAGTGGCCTTACTAGCAATCTTTGGTGTAGCAATCTGATAATCAATACGCCAACCTACATTTTTTGCCCAAGCCTGCCCCCGATTGGACCACCATGTGTATTGATCAGGTTCCTTGTTGATGTTTCGGAATACATCGACAAAATGTAGTTTATCAAGAACATTGGTAAGCCAAACACGCTCCTCAGGAAGAAACCCAGAATTCTTTTGATTGGATCGCCAGTTTTTTAGATCAATTTCCTTATGGGCAATGTTCCAGTCACCACATAATATAACTTCTCTGCCACTTGCCATGAGTTTCTTGAGAATGGGAAAAAAGTGTTTCAAGAAGAAAAATTTAGCTATTTGTCGGTGCTCTCCGCTGGATCCAGATGGAAGATAGACTGAAATTATACTCAAATTATTAAAGTCAACACGCAGATAACGTCCCTCAACATCAATCTTGGGAATTCCAATGTCCTCAATTATCTTTTTTGGCTTACGTCGACAAAAAATACCAACGCCACTATATCCTTTCTTTTCAGCACAATGAAAGTAACCATAGTAATTATTTGGTGTACGAATATTACTGGTCAAATCAGTAGCTTGAGCTTTCAATTCTTGTACGCACACAATGTCTGCTTCTTGTTTAGGCAGCCAGTGAAAAAATCCCTTATTTGAAGCAGAGCGCACCCCATTAAGGTTAAGCGTTATAATTCGCATATTTACTTTTTCAGTTTGTTATAGTTATGCTTGATTTTCGGCAAGAATTTATCGAATTTGCTATCAACCACAATGTGCTATGCTTTGGTGAATTTAAAACTAAAGCAGGGCGGTGGTCACCATATTTTTTTAATGCCGGGTTATTCAATGATGGTGATTCTCTACGTAAGATTGGACAATTTTACGCGAAAGCCATTCTCGCTGCTCAGCTTCCATTTGACATGTTATTTGGTCCGGCATACAAAGGTATTCCATTAGTTAGTGCTATTTCGATTGCTCTTTCTGAGATTGGAGGTAATTATCCCTTCTGCTTCAATCGAAAGGAAGTAAAAGATCATGGTGAAGGCGGCAATATAATTGGCTCGCCTCTTTCAGGGCGTGTATTAATAGTTGATGATGTAATTTCAGCTGGTACATCGATACGCGAGTCTGTCGATTTTATTCGTGCTTCTGATGCAATTCCTTGCGGTGTAATTATAGCGCTTGACAGAATGGAACGAGGGAGTAAGGGTTTATCTGCAGTACAAGAGGTTAGGAAAATGTATGGAATTCCGGTAGTCAGCATTATTAATCTGGATGATTTAATGAGCTATTTGCAGGATAAGAGTGATTTAGAATCTAATTTACATGCAGTAAAAAGTTACCGTGCACAATATGGTGTAGTTTAATTAAGAGATTTAACAGGAGAAATTCATGCGATGGTTTTACATAATTATATTTCTATTCGTATTTGTTCAACCAGCGTCTGCTGCATTGAAGAAGTGTGTGGATGACAAAGGTAGGACGCAATACTACGATAATACTCCTCCTCCTGAGTGTCTTGGAAAGGCAACTGTTGAAATGAGTGACCATGGTGTAGTTATCAAGAAAACAAAAGAGGCAGTGGAAATAAAGGAAGCTGAAGAACAAGCTA
>JAHELA010000045.1 GCA_024644425.1 Nitrosomonadaceae bacterium | reverse complement strand
ATTTTCTGTAAGTGCTCAATGTAAGGAATAAGCGAATCAAGTAATGCATTATATAAGAATCTTTCTCGAGCTAATGAGCGCTCCTTTGCCGATAACGCTTTGTCTTCAAAATTTTTCAATTCCGGGGTGATATAACGCTCTGCATTTTTTAATGTCTGCCGTCTACAATAGTCGCTAGGAACTTTATCACTATTAGCATGGGACACCTCGATATAAAAACCGTGTACTCGATTGTATTCAACTTTAAGATTTGAAATTCCGGTGCGATGTTTTTCTCTTAACTCTAATTGCAATAGGTGCTCACCACAGTTGTTTTGTAGGGCACGTAGTTCATCTAACTCGGTATCGTAACCATTTGCTATTACGTTACCTTCTCGCAAAATTGTACTTGGCTCGTCACACAATGCTTTCTCTAGCAAACCAAGAAGAGTAACGTCTGGACTCATTGCCTTTGCCAACATAACAATATGATCACTAGCACATTGAGCAAGCTCGGATACAATTGCTGGTAACCTCTTCAAGCTGTCACGCAATCCCGATAAGTCACGTGGACGAGCAGACCTAAATGCAATACGAGCAGTAATACGTTCTATATCAACAATACACTTTAAATATTTTCTTATTACAAGATACGGTCTAGAAGTAGTCCCCCCAATTAAAATGGACACGTCATCAAGTCGACGCCTTATCTTGACTAGATCACGCAATGGATGATGTAACCAATGTCGCAAAAGACGGCTGCCCATATTAGTAGAGCAAGTGTCTAGTAACGATAGTAACGTAGGTGATTTATCGCCTCGTATAGTCTCTGATATTTCTAGATTACGTCGGGTAGTAGCATCCATTCGCACATAGGTAAAATCCTGTTCCACTTCTAGTGCTTTGAGATGAGCAATACTGGCGCCTTGAGTAAGTTTAATATAATCTAACAATGCGCCTGCTGCACCCAATGATGGATATAACCCATCACATCCGAAACCAGAAAGATCTTTAGTTCCAAATTGCTCGGCAAGATTTCGAATAGCTGTATCAATATCAAACTGCCACAAAGGTTGACGTTTTAATACTCCTGATCCATTTGGTATAAGGGAGATATCTAGCGATTCAGGTAAAAGTATTTCAGCAGGTTTCAAACGCTCCAGTTCACTTGACAAATTATGTGGTAAAGTTTCCAACACACGAAATTGCCCTGCAGCTAAAGTTAACCACGCTAATCCCAATACGCCCTCATGTAGATTTAAAGCAAGCAACACAGAATTACGCTTTTCTTCTAGCAATGCTGAGTCAGTCAATGTTCCCGGAGTAATAATACGTGTAACTTGGCGCTCCACAGGTCCCTTTACAGTATCAGGATTACCTGTCTGCTCACAAATTGCTACTGATAAACCAAGCTTGACAAGTCTTGCTAAGTATTGCTCTGCCGCATGATAAGGTACACCAGCCATTTTTACTGGCGCACCTGCTGATGCGCCACGTTGGGTCAATGTAATGTTAAGTAACCTTGAGGCCTTTTCCGCATCTTCATAGAATAATTCGTAGAAGTCACCCATTCTATAAAACATCAGCATATCAGGATGCTGTGCTTTGAGGCGAAGATACTGTTGCATCATTGGAGTATGCTTTTTAACCATAATTTAAAGTAATAATAAAGAATACTTTTTTCGTAAATAATTACACTATCTCGATTAAAAGTATTGCTTACATACTAGGTCGTTAAATTCTTAGTTAGGTGAGGAGATATCACCTGTAAAAGTTGACCAAATATTTTTGGGTTCCCGGCAACAATGTGTCCACTCCGCATATAAGTATCATTACCTTCTAGATCTCCTACAAGCCCGCCAGCTTCTGTGACAAGTAAACAACCAGCTGCAATATCCCACGGCGATAAATTAAGTTCCCAGAAACCATCGTAGCGCCCAGCAGCAACATACGCTAAATCCAATGCAGCAGAACCAGGTCGACGTATTCCAGAAACTTTAGGTATAACATCCTTGAACATAGCAAGGTATGCATTAATATGTAAAAACTCACGAAAAGGAAAGCCTGTACCTATAAGGCAATCAGAAAGTTGGTTACGTTTACTCACACGCAAACGATGGTCATTAAGGTAAGATCCATGTCCACGACTAGCAGTAAATAATTCATTTTTAGAGGGATCGTATACCACAGCTTGGGTAAGTATATCTCTGTGCTTTAACGCAATAGAAACTGCATATTGAGGAAATCCATGAAGAAAATTGGTGGTGCCATCAAGTGGATCAATAACCCATTGGTAATCAGATTTTTCTAGATCACCTTGTGCTCCACTTTCTTCTGCTAAAATAGCATGGTTCGGATATGCTTCTAGGAGGATATTAATTATAGCTTCTTCTGCTGCACTATCCACCTCACTAACAAAATCACTATGTGCTTTACGTGAAACATGTAATAAATCAAGATTCTGCGTAGCACGGTTAATTATTCCACCAGCACGACGTGCGGCCTTTACAGCAGTGTTAAGCATAGGATGCATTTTATTAGCCCTAAGAACGAGTTTTAGTAATTCATGAAAATGGCATTCTAATATGAATCCTCCATGCCCGCTTGATAACATCCGAATAATACTGAGCCACCCTAGCCACCCCGGTAATATAGGGGCATCGGCACGTGCAATGAAAACAATGGGGCTGGAATCACTTTATCTTGTGAATCCAAAATCCTTTCCCGACAAGGAAGCTGAAACACGATCTGCAGGTGCTTGGGATATTTTGAACAATAGTAAAGTTTGTACAAGTCTTGACGAGGCTTTAAACGGCACTGTCCTTGCGGCTGCAATCACTGCCCGTCGTCGAGATCTTTCACATGTTGTATTTGATTCAAATCAGGGCGCAAAAAAATTGCTTGGCCAAGCTAAGAAGCTTCCAGTAGCACTAGTCTTTGGAACAGAAGTTTCGGGGCTCACCTCTGTAGAAGTAAGCAAATGCCAAATTATTGTAAATATACCAGCTAATCCAGCATACTCCTCTCTCAACCTAGCTAGTGCAGTACAAGTAATGGTGTACGAATTACGTATGGCTCTTTCAACGAATGAGCATTCTACACAATCGTTAAATATACCAGCTAGCTTCCAAGAAATTGAATTATTTTATCGTCATTTAGAGCAAACAATGATCAGTTGTGGTTTTCTTGACCCTAAGGAGCCAAAACGATTAATGCAACGTATACGTCGTTTATTCTCCCGGACAAGATTAGAAAAGGAAGAAATAAACATACTACGTGGAATTCTTAGTTCCTTTGAAAAACATATATAAGGAAAAGAAATGCTATAGAAATTACGGCTAATTAGGGCTACTATGAAGCAAAAAACTATAGGTAAAGATATAATGAAACTAATATATTTAGATCATAACGCTACCACTGCAATAGATGATGCTGTTCTAGATGCAATGATGCCATTTTTTCAGAAGCAGTTTGGAAACCCTTCTAGTAGCCATGCCCTAGGTACTTTTGCCCGCCAAGCAGTAAATCATGCAAGAAAACAGGTGGCTGATTCAGTTGAAGTACAACCATCACAAGTAATTTTTACTAGTTGCGGGTCTGAAGCTAATAATCTATTCATTCAAGGCGCATCAGGATATCAAAAAGCTTCAAGAATTATAGTTAGTGCGATAGAACACCCTTGTGTAATGCAACCTGCCAAAGAATTGACACGAAGAAAGAATGAAAAATGGGACTTACGGCAACTTACGGTAGATGACTCTTGCCAGGTGAACCTGGATGATGTTGAAAACGCCATGTCAGAAAAGAAACCTAAGTTGGTATCTGTAATGTTGGCCAACAATGAAACTGGTGTAATCCAAGAAGTGACAAAAATTGCAGAAAAAGCCAGAACACAAGGCGCTTGGATGCACACTGATGCGGTACAGGCTTTTGGGAAAATTCCAGTTTCTTTTCCCTCTTTAAAAGTTCATGCCATGACTTTATCTTCCCATAAAATATATGGGCCTAAAGGAGCGGCAGCGCTAATAGTGGACAAACAACTAGCACTTAAACCTTTAATATTTGGTGGAGGCCACGAAAATGGACTGCGTTCTGGCACAGAAAATGTACCTGCCATAGTGGGTTTTGGTAAAGCTTGTGAATTATCTAAAATTTGGATGGAGCGGTCTACTACGCACATTATAGCAATGCGTACAATTTTAGAACAAAGATTGATTGAAATGGGTGCTGTAATCTTCGGTTTAAATGCACATCGTTTACCCAATACTTGTTACTTTGCACTGCAAGATATTGAAGGTGAAACATTGGTAACACAGCTAAATAAAGCAGGCTTTGCAGTTGCAAGCGGTGCTGCATGCTCTAGCGTATACCCAGGTCAGAGCCAAGTACTAAATGCTATGGGAGTCGACACAACTCTGGCACGTTGTGCAGTACGACTCAGCTTGGGAAGGAACAACACACAAAAACAACTAGATAGTTTTCTTAAATCTTTAGGTGCAATAGTTAAAGATTTAAGACGTTTGAGCTCTGTGACAATATAAGAACTACAGTATTCTATATAATACCTATAGCCATATAATGGCTGGAATTATGGTTGCCACTAATACATATACCAACCACTGCAAATTATTTCTAACTAGCACACCAACATAATGCAGTATGATGATGATGACTGCAACGAGTGCATACACAAAAAACCACATCTTTATCCCCCTATTAAAACCAATTTAGATTTTCTCATTGTGTAAACATACTCAAAATAATGCAAATTTAATTGTATTCATGATAGCTGAAATACTGCTAGTAAGGAAGATATTACTTTTTTCAATAAAGTGAACACAAATATATATTACTAGGTATAAATTCTGCGTACAATAATAAAATTGCTACTACCCGTTTAGCTCTATTTGTTTTAACATTAACGATTTTCCAGTTGAAAGTGAATATTATTCTGATGCAATCAATATAAACGTTTACTTTTGAACTAATTAAGGGCCTAATATATTCATATAGTTTGCGTATTTGTACGTAAAATAATCAGTGAGAAAGATCATAATTCTTTCATACCTCTAAAAAGTACATAATAAAGGAGAAATAAATTGGCAAGGTCTAATTTTCAATACGAAAAACGCCAGAGAGACTTGGCAAAAAAGAAAAAGCAAGAAGAAAAAAGACAGCGTAAACTAGAAAGAACAAATTCACAGCTAAGCAAAAAACCTGAAGAATTATCAAGTGTGGAAGATACTGGCGATACCTAATAAATATAGTACAAACTCCTAAAATAACAAACCCTAGTTGCTTCACCAAAACTACTATTAAGAAAATTATGTCAGATCAGATCATATCAACCATTCCTCAAGATAACTTGGTACGTATAACACATATAATTTATGCGCTCCATACTCTTAGCGTCGTAATGGGCTTCATTGGATCAGCATTTATCATTACAACCTTCCTTACTGGCTGGCCATCAATCGTAGCTGTTATTATTAACTACATTAATCGAGGAAATGTACACGGTACATTCCTAGATTCTCATTTTGGATGGCAAATACGTACGTTCTGGTATGCGTTGCTATGGATGACAATTGCTGCAATATTATTTTTGACAGTAATTGGAATTATACTTGCGTACATTATCGCAGTTGGTGCTGGTATCTGGGTATCCTACCGTATTATCCGTGGCTGGATTGCACTTAGTGAGTTTAGATCTATGCCAGTTTAATAATGAAATTTAGTACTCTGTGCAGTAAATTTGTACATTGGATAATTTCCTTTGATATGCAAGAGCATCTAAAAAACAAGTGATCCTTTCGAATACTATTTATAACAACGGAACAATTAACAGTGCAACAATATTCATGATCTTAATAAGAGGGTTGATAGCAGGGCCTGCTGTGTCCTTATAGGGATCACCAACAGTATCACCGGTTACAGCTGCCTTATGTGCTTCAGAGCCTTTACCACCAAAGTGCCCATCTTCAATATGTTTTTTGGCATTGTCCCAGGCCCCACCACCTGCAGTCATCGAAATAGCCACAAAAATTCCTGTAATGATGGCGCCAATCAATACCCCCCCTAAAGCTACTGGGCCAAGTACAAGACCAACAAGTAGCGGTACTGCTACGGGCAGAAGAGAAGGAACAATCATTTCCTTGATAGCTGCCCTAGTTACCATATCTACTGCCTTGGAATAATCTGGTTTCCCTGTACCTTCCATAATACCTGGAATTTCCTTGAATTGACGGCGTACTTCCACTACCACAGACCCGGCTGCTCGACCAACGGCCTCCATTGCCATCGCACCAAATAGATATGGCACCATGCCTCCTATGAATAATCCGATAATAACCATGTGGTTGGAAAGATCAAAAGTGACAACCTTCCCTCCTGTAGAAAGTGCATTAGTGTAATCTGCAAACAATACTAGCGCTGCTAATCCAGCGGAACCAATAGCATAACCTTTCGTCACCGCTTTTGTTGTATTACCAACAGCATCCAAAGGATCGGTGATATCCCTAATTTCCTTTGGCAGCCCAGCCATTTCAGCTATACCACCAGCATTGTCTGTAATTGGCCCATAAGCATCAAGCGCTACAATAATACCAGCCATGGACAGCATCGAAGTTGCAGCAATAGCAATCCCATATAGTCCCGCTAGCTCATATGTGCACCAAATCGAAAGACATACGACCATTACTGGGATAGCTGTAGATTTCATTGATACCCCTAGTCCAGCTATTACATTAGTTCCATGTCCGGTGCTAGAAGCCTCAGCAATATGTTGTACCGGCTTAAACTCGGTTGATGTGTAATATTCGGTAATCCAAACCATTGCTGCGGTCAGTGCTAAACCGACCAGGCCCGCAAAATACAATTTTGTCGATGAAATCAATTCACCTGCAATTACAATACCATCTCCCATCATTAAGACCGTAATAGGATAATAGACAATTGCAGCTAAAGCACCTGCAACGGCTAAACCACGATAAAGCGCGTTCATAATTTTTCCGCCTTCACGTGCCTTAACAAAATAACAACCTATGATGGATGCAATAATTGAGAATCCACCTAAAACTAACGGATAGAGTACTGCATTCGGGCCAGCATTTTCGATCAGCAGCCCACCCAACAACATGGTAGCAATTATGGTCACGGCGTAGGTTTCAAACAAATCAGCAGCCATACCTGCACAATCTCCCACGTTGTCACCAACGTTATCGGCGATTACTGCAGGGTTACGAGGATCATCCTCAGGAATCCCAGCTTCAACTTTACCAACTAGGTCAGCGCCTACATCGGCGCCCTTAGTAAAAATACCACCGCCTAGTCGAGCAAAAATAGAAATCAGCGAACTACCAAATGCTACGCCCACTAAAGCGTGGGTTGCGTCAGATGAAGTAGCACCTACACCAGCTGTTAGAATTGCATAATATCCTGCCACTCCAAGGAGACCTAGCCCAACAACGAGCATACCTGTTATTGCCCCTCCCCTGAAAGCCACATCTAATGCTGGACTAAGTCCACCTCTTGCTGCTTCAGCTGTTCGAGAATTAGCCTTGACTGATACGTTCATACCAATATAGCCTGCAAGACCAGACAGAATAGCGCCTAAAGCAAAACCAACAGCAGTTTGCCATCCTAAGGTGGCTAAAATAGCCACTAGCAAAACTACACCGACAATGCTAATAGTAGTGTATTGTCGGTTCAGATACGCAGAAGCGCCCTGCTGAATTGCAGTAGCAATCTCGATCATGCGCTCGTTACCTCTTGGCAAAGCTACAATCCATTTAATCGATATCACTCCATATAAGAGCGCCGCCATCGCGCAAACAATTGCGATGATTAAACCAATACCCATTTGAATCTCCAATTAAAGTCAGACCGTCTATAAATGTATGCGGGATAACGGTCTATTAATTCCGCATTAGAAAATTTACTTATGAATCAAAAAATATTTTTTAAACATTATTGTTAAATATAATGTAACTCAAATTTTAAAAATACCTAGTTTTTTCTTAACTCCTACATTCTTTAGTCGCACATAGTTAGGCAAACCATGTTTGTAGGGAGGATAATCTTCTCCTTTAATAAGCGGCATCAGGTACTCACGACATTTTTCCGTGATACCAAAACCATCTTTACTGATGAAATTACTAGGCATCATTTTTTCTACGTTAGCAACCCTTGCGAGCTGAGCCATTCCAACTTTCCACTTATATGGCTTGTTCGATAGACGGACTATCGTGGGCATCACTGCATTATGTCCCTTGATAGCAAATTGTACGGCAGCTTTACCCATAGAATATGCCTGTTCTACATCGGTTTTCGATGCGATATGACGAGCTGCACGTTGCAAATAATCTGCCACACCCCAATGATATTTTAGCCCCAAACCATCCTTCACAATATCTGCAACAACTGGAGCAACACCACCTAATTGGGCATGACCAAAAGCATCACGCAACCCTTGGTCAGATAGAAAACTGCCATTTGAGTCCTTGACACCCTCGGAAACTACTACTGAACAATACCCAAATTTCTTAACAAAACTACGAACTTTTGCAAGAAACTTAGTTTTATCAAAAGAGATTTCTGGAAATAAAATAACAATAGGAATCTCGCAATCCTTACTTGACGCTAGGCCACCTGCCGCAGCGATCCATCCTGCATGACGACCCATTACCTCTAAGACAAATACTTTTGTAGATGTTTTTGACATACTTGCAACGTCAAAACTTGCCTCACGCGTCGACACAGCAATATACTTTGCTACTGAACCAAACCCAGGACAACAATCAGTGATAGGCAAATCATTATCTACTGTTTTTGGGACATGTATGGCTTGTACTGAATAACCCAGCGTGTTAGCTATCTGAGATACCTTAAGGCATGTATCGGCAGAATCCCCGCCGCCATTATAAAAGAAATAACCAATATTATGGGCCTTAAACACCTCGATTAAGCGCTCGTATTCACGCCGATTTTGTTCAAGGCTTTTCAGTTTATAGCGACAGGAGCCAAATGCACCTGAAGGGGTATGACGCAATGCTCTGATAGCTGTTTGAGTATCTTTACTTGTATCAATCAAGTCTTCAGTCAGCGCACCAATGATGCCATTACGACCAGCATAAACCTTTCCAATTTTTCCCTTATTTTTTCGCGCGGTCTCTATAACACCTGCTGCTGAAGCATTGATAACAGCGGTTACACCACCAGATTGAGCATAAAATGCATTTTTTACAGCCATGTTTCACCCTTTAATTTTTAAAACTATACCGTCTTACTGAAACTTCTCTCACTACTTTTCTCCCTATTTGCAGTTTTTTTATTTTGCTCAAAACAGCAAATCAATTCTCAGAGCCATCACCAATATCGCGATCATCCGCATCTATTTAAAAACCAAGCGTAATATAGCTTTTTATGTATACTGAAATAAATTATCTAAGCTCTGCGAAAATTTTATTGCGGATATTCTCAACTGACCCAACTCCCTCTATTTTTACATACTTAGGAGAACCTTTTCCGCCGTTAACTGACCACCTAGAATAATATTCCACCAATGGTTTAGTCTGTTCGTGATAAATCTCTAGTCGTTTCTTTACTGTTTCTTCTTTATCATCGTCTCGCTGTATTAATGGTTCCCCAGTAACATCATCCTTCCCTTCAGTTTTAGGCATGTTGAATATAACATGATACGTTCGACCCGACTTAGGATGAACTCTACGACCCGTCATGCGTTTAATGATTTCTGTATCAGGCACATTAATTTCGATTACATAATCGATTTGAACGCCGGCGACTTTCATCGCATCTGCCTGTGGGATAGTGCGGGGAAACCCATCAAATAAAAAACCCTTCGTACAGTCAGGTTGTAAAATGCGTTCTTTCACCAGATTAATGATTATGTCATCAGGAACTAAGTCCCCTCTCTCCATAATTTTCTTGGCAACAATCCCCAGCTCAGTACCAGAACTAACAGCAGAACGTAGCATATCCCCGGTAGAAATTTGTGGAATACCAAAATGCTCTTTAATGTAATTAGCCTGAGTACCTTTCCCCGCTCCAGGACCCCCTAATAAAATGATTCGTATGGTTATTCTCCATTTCTAAACAAAATTCCCCGCTGGAACAGCAGGGGAACGAATACTACTCAATTTCGCAATGCCTATGAATTATAACGCAAACTCACTAATTTCTCGAATTTTTTAATTCATGTAATTAGTATTATCTATTTATTCTGCCACCTAGGCATCATTGCTCACTTTTTTATAGATATTTTCTATTAAAGGCCTACACCCTATAAAGAACTTAATGAGAATTTAGTCTACTAATTCTTACGATTTCCATGAATCCGGGTATTCCTATAACTCAGAAATTTGAGTACTTGAGTACTTGAGTACTTGAGTACTTGAGTACTTGAGTACTTAATTAAGCATAGGTCCCGACTAGGTTTTTCAAATCGTTTTCTCTCTATAAATAACAGAAACACCACTCGAATATAAATAAGACATAAAAGAATTTAGGATTATATTTACTTGTCCAATATCCCCTTAATTCTGGAAGTAATTTACCAAGCATTACTCTAATATTATTACACGAAGAAATCTTTTTTCTGATCAATAAAAATATATTTTTTTGACAAATTTCCTTGTCCACAGTTACTGTGGATAAGTTTGTGGATTCTTTTAATTT
>JAHELA010000172.1 GCA_024644425.1 Nitrosomonadaceae bacterium | reverse complement strand
GTTTTTCCATTTTTCTTTCACGGATTTGACGGTGTAATTCGACAAGTGCCGTACGTTTCTTAGCGAGTAGCAGGACTCCTGACGTTTCTCTGTCAAGACGATGTACCAGTTCTAAAAATTTCCAATCAGGATTCTGGGCTCGTAGTTGCTCTATGACACCAAAGCTTACATTGCTTCCACCGTGCACGGCTATGCCAGAAGGTTTATTAATAACCAAAAGTGCTTCATCCTGAAATAAAACATCAAATAACGTAAACTTTGATTTATCTATGTAAAGTTTATTATGTAAGTTATCTTTTATATTTTTTACTGGTGGAATACGGACCGTATCGCCTTCTTGTAATCGGTAACTAGCTTTTACACGCTTACCATTGATTCTTACTTGGCCGCTACGCAAAGACTTATAAATGTGGCTTCTAGGAAGACCTTTGAGGCGTTTAATCAAGAAATTATCTATTCGTTGATCATTACTGTCTTCGCCGATAATTTCTTTGGCCACAGCTTTCAAAGGATTTTTTTTGCCTAAATCCTTAATTTTACTTATACTTACCAATTCGGGGCTCAATTCTGTCCTTTATCCAGTGTATATAATGGCACTGTTGATAGGATTTTAACAGAACAAGGCTAAGAGCCGACCCCGAAATCTGGTTAAAGTCGCTCACCAATAAAAGTAGCGATAATGATAGATATGCGCGCTCAAAGCACACGCACAGATTTCAGCATAGTTTGGCTTTTTTATAAAACAGTCTTAGTTGATATCTGATGGAAACTTAATTTCGAGTTCTGCTTAATTAAAAAGCAGTACTTTTAGTAACAAGCCATTAATGATAATTTTTGTTGCAGCTTGCCCCATGGCAAGGTTGCCTAATTAATAGATTCTCGTATACATGTTGGCATCTAACCGACTATGTATGGCTTGATCGCCCGTAGCTAGCGCGCGGGGGAATATTATAATGAAACGCATGTTATTTAATGCGACACAACCAGAAGAACTTCGTGTTGCAATTGTCGATGGTCAGAAACTTATTGACCTTGATATTGAATCAGCCGGTAAAGAGCAGCACAAGAGCAATATTTATAAAGCAGTTGTTACTCGTATTGAGCCCAGTCTTGAAGCTGTATTCGTGGACTATGGCGGAGAGCGTCATGGTTTTCTTCCATTCAAAGAAATTTCAAGGACTTATTTCAAGGAAGGTAGCGATCCTGCACGTTCTCGTATTCAAGATGTACTCCATGAGACCCAGGAAATTATTGTTCAGGTAGATAAGGATGGACGCGGCACAAAGGGTGCAGCACTTACTACTTACATATCGTTAGCTGGACGTCATTTAGTTTTAATGCCAAATAATCCTCGCGGGGGAGGGGTATCTCGTCGTATTGAAGGTGAGGACCGTACTGAGCTACGCGAGATAATGTCAAAACTAGATGTCCCGCCAGGTATGAGTATTATTGCTCGGACTGCTGGTATTGGTCGTAGCGAAGAGGAATTACAATGGGACCTGAATTACCTATTACAGCTATGGCGAGCAATTGAGGATGCTTCTAAGAATCAAAGTGGTGCGTTTCTTATCTATCAAGAAAGTAGCTTGGTAACGCGTGCGATACGTGATTATTTCCACCAAGAAATTGGTGAAATCCTTATTGACACGGAAAGTATTCATGAGCAGGCATACCAGTTTATGAGCCATGTTATGCCTGATAATGTTAACCGTATCAAGCTTTATAGAGATGATGTACCATTATTTTCTCGCTTCCAAATTGAACACCAAATCGAGACAGCTTATTCACGACAAGTAACGTTGTATTCAGGAGGCGCCATAGTCATTGATCATACTGAAGCATTGGTATCTGTAGATGTGAACTCGGCACGTGCTACTCGTGGTTCAGATATTGAGCAGACAGCTTTGAATACCAATTTGGAAGCTGCAGAGGAAGTTGCACGTCAATTACGACTACGTGATCTGGGTGGGCTTATAGTTATTGACTTCATTGATATGGAGGTTACACGTAATCAGCGTGAAGTGGAAAATTGCTTACTTAATGCATTACGTTATGACCGTGCACGAGTACAAGTAGGAAAGATTTCTAGATTTGGATTACTAGAATTATCACGTCAGCGTTTACGTCCTTCATTGGGTGAAAGTAATTATATTCCTTGTCCACGTTGTCATAGCACTGGCCATATTCGTGATACCGATTCTTCTGCTCTCCATATCCTTAGGATCATTCAAGAAGAGGCAATGAAGGCGGGCACAGCTGCGCTTCATGCGCAAGTACCTGTGGATGTAGCAACATACTTACTTAATGAGAAGCGCGCTGAAATACATGCCATTGAAGCACGATTGAAGGTAAATGTAATTTTAATTCCTAACGTTCATCTAGAAACGCCAAACTACAACATTAACCGACTACGCCAAGATAATGTGAAGCTAAACGAGGTTCAAACTAGTTATCAGATGGTGGAAAAACCAACTGAGGAAATAAACTTACCTTCTGCTATACAAGAAACAAAATTAGTTCGGCAACAAGCTGCGGTTAAGGGTATTACACCTTTAAAGCCAGCCCCCATTCATGAAAAAAGAACATTGTCTAAACAGATGATGGCTCCTTCCTTTTTGGATAGAGTTTTTGGTTGGTTCAAGCCAGTAAGCAGTGAAGATAGTAAAGCTGTAGAACCGAAACAGACTAAGCCAAAATCAAAG
>JAHELA010000044.1 GCA_024644425.1 Nitrosomonadaceae bacterium | reverse complement strand
ATACGGGTAATACCGCAGACTTTTACTCTAACGGGCATAAGATTAATTCACTATAAGCATAAAGATGTACAAATATGTTCATAAATTATTGGTTAACTCTTTCCTTTGATGCACGAGAAACTCGTGCCTATTAATAAAAAAAATCACTTTTGAAGAGAGTTTGTATCGCTCGTGTTACTGTCCCCGTGCTCTAGATATTCTGGGTAAAATTGCTGTAAGTGACGGCTCAACAGAACATGGTAGCTTCCATTTCGGGTCATAAGTTATCCCGGCTAAATATAACCCTGCTGCAGAAAAAGTTGGCGCCGCATAAGTTCTATCACCGCTTTCCAAGAGCTCTCGTATCCATTGGGAGGAGCGCTTCCCTTTTCCAACATATATTAATGATCCGACTATATTACGCACCATATGATACAAAAACGCATTAGCACGAATTTCAAATGTAATGATATCGCCTTGCTGAATAATTTCCAGTTTGGTTACATTACGCACCGGAGATTTAGCTTGGCATTCTGTAGCCCGAAAAGCACTAAAATCATGTTCACCTAGTAATAATTTCGCAGCATCTCGCATCCTTTCAAGGTTAAGCGGCAAATGAAACCAACCAACCTTACCATGATAAAGCCCAGCCCGTATTGGATGATTTAGCAATAAATAAAGATAACAACGTTCTCTTGCACTGTAGCGAGCATGAAAACTATTTGATAATTTTGAAGCCCATAGCACTACGATTCCGTCAGGCAATAATGCATTCACACCTCTTACCCAGGCGCTTAGGGGGCGCTTTACCTTTGTATCAAAATGAATGACTTGGTATGTAGCATGAACACCAGAATCAGTACGACCTGCGGTTATTATCTGGACACTGCTCTGTGCAATTCTTGATAACGCTGTTTCTAGTGCATCCTGAATTGAGCAGCCAGAGGGCTGGCTTTGCCAACCACAGAAATGACTACCATCATATTCTAATCCTAGGACAATTCTCACTGAATAGCCGCCATTATTGCTAGAATAGTTCAGACTTTAGCTGGAATATCCAAGGATAAATTTTGCGAGGGATAAGTGTGTGATTGACCATATGTCTTCTCGTAATAGTATCCTGCGAAATCTCTGCTATTAATTAACCGAGCACTGATCAATACATAGGATTACAACGCCTAATTTTTATTAACCCTTTAAGCTTTCCAATATAACTTTTGCACTTTCTTGTTGTTCAGAATCTCCCTCTTTTATAACTTCCTGAAGAATTTCTTTAGCTCCATCATTATCACCCATCTCCTGATAAGCTCTTGCTAAATCAATCTTGGTAGCAAGATCATGCCATTTGGCGCTCTTTTCAACTGACTGTGTATCTGATGACGCAGTTGATACTGAATCATCTATATTCAAGTTTATCCCAGCTAAATCAGATTCTGGTAACCCTGGAGAACTTGGCGTAACTGTAGGTGCGGGTTCATTCTCACTATCGCTACTTGGAAAGTCAATGCTCATATCATCGGATGATGTCGGTGGACTCTCGGTAACAGGAGTCTCAGAACTAGTTTCAGCTTCTTGTGAGCTACTAAATTCAATTCCAAAACTGGGCTCATCCAACTGTTCTTGCACTTCAGGCTTTTGCTCTGGCCCTTCTTCACTCACACCTATACTAGATTCTGGCTCAGATGTTGTTACCTTATGTGAAAATGATGAGTCACTACTCACTGACTCTGTGTCCTCTATTTGATCGGAACCAGTTGATGCTACTGAACCACCATAAAAAGGATTTTCTGGATCAATACTAAGCCCCAATCTAGCTGCCCTCTCCCATAGTGGACCAGTAGGTGACACCGCCCATAATGCACGTGCAGTAGCCTCAAATGCTGGCTTGTCTTTACGAAGAGTATGTACTTCAAGAAGTTTGGCTAACATTTCAGGATTATTTTGATCTTTTGCTAAAGCATCTTTAAGAATTTTTTCTGCCTGGGCATCGCGCCCATGATCAAGATATTGTCCTGCTTCAACAACCGGATCGTAATCATCAGTCTGTTTAGTTTTATCCGCTGCAGATTTAGATTTATCTTGGGATGATGAGTCTTCTTTGGTAGAAGAAGTTGTATCTACATCTGATGAGTTATCATTATCAATTGAGGTTTCTTTCTTTCGACGTATTGCTGCTGCTCCAAATATCCCTGTTAACAAAAGAAGGATTGCAGCGCCTACATATTCAATATTCTCCATCAAGCCGTCAATTATTGGCCCTACACTATCCATTATCGATTCAATCAAAGGAGGATCTTCTACAACAATTGGAGTTGGTACTTGTTTTACCGGAGGCTTTGCTACGGGTGGCGGTGGTGGTGACGAAACCACTGGCTCACTTGGCTCAGCTTCAACACTAGGCGCCTCTTTAGTAGCTGGTGAACTTGCTTCCTCTCCTTCCAAAGAAGGCACTTCTACAGGAGGAGCAGTTTTTTCTACCACTGCTGGTGGAAGTGGTTTAGTATCTGCATCTAGCGCTATATTCTCTGCTTGTTGCTGCGCTTTCGCTATAGCGACATTTTTTAATTCTAATAGTTGCTGTAATTCCTTAACATTCTTTTCAAGCAAGGCAACCCGTTCGTTAGCCTCAATTAATGCCTTTTCTCTAGCTATAGCATTTTCTTCCAAAGAGTGGATCCTATCCTGATCACCAATTGCTTTATCGCTACCACTTTCCTCTAGACCTTTTCCTTTAGATATCTTTAACGATTCTTTTTTAGCTAGTTCTTTAGTCTCGGCGGCATCACTTTCGATGGTGGCAGTAATCCTCCCCGTGGCTGTTTGTGTTGATTCTTCACTTGTTGGAGCAGTAGAAGCTACGTCTGCGGCTAACTTCTGCCGGTAGGCTTCCCAGTTGGCCGTTTGTACTTTTACCTCTTTATCTGCTGCATCTGGAGAAATGGTTGCAATTTCACTCGCATCTGGTACCCGTAGTATGGGCCCTGTTTTAAGCCGGTTTATATTATTGTCAGAAAAAGCTTCTCGATTTGCACGATGCATCGCTATTAGCATCTGATTTAACTGTACATGAGGAGGCGCTACTTCTAATGCAATCTTAGCTAAAGTATCCCCTTTTTTTACTGGCCCATAGGTAGTAATACTAGGCTTTTCAACTGGGGCCGCTTCTTTAACTGGAGCTACTTCTTTTTGAACTGGGGCTGCTTCTTTTTGAACTGGAGCTACTTCTTTTATTACTGGAGCTTTATCACTGACAAAGTCTTCAATAATTGAATCAGGTTCTTCGGCTGGAGCTGGCTCAGGTTTAATAGAACTAGGAACTACAGGCTCGACCTGCATCGCTGGTGCTGTTGGCTGGAGTGCGTCCTCTGGCGGATCAAGTAGTACCGTATATTCCCTGATTAAGCGTCCCGAAGACCAATTCAATTCGATTAACATACTCAGAAATGGTTCGACAACTCGCTGTGGAGATGTAATCTTAATATAGGGCTGACCATTGGCACGATTTTCAATACTTATTTCAAATGTAAATAGAAAAGGCACGTAATCTACATTTGCTTGTTTGAAAGTATCACGTGAAGCAAGACTTGCCACTAAGGAAGGAATCTCTTCCTTTTTTACAGCAACAAGATCAATTTCGGCTTTAAAAGGCTGACCTAAATAAGAGTTAAGCGTAAGATTCCCCAAGCCTACAGCATGTACGACACAGGGTAACGCCATTACACTCAGGAACATAAAAACTCTAATAATAGATCTGCGCACTATTGAACCCTCAGATTATTGAGAATAAACATATTAACATCATATAGTTATCCATTCAAGTCAAACTTGACCTATCCCAAAATAAGTCAAGATAGATATTTTTCGATTGAAATTACACTTACGGCATAAATGTAACTTTTACTGAGAAATATTTGATGAATTTCTAAAAGAAAGCTTACCTTAGCTCTAGGTTTCTACCAGAATTCTTAACATTCTGCGTAGTGGTTCTGCTGCCCCCCATAACAATTGATCCCCTACTGTAAACGCAGATAAAAAATCCTCGCCCATTGCAAGCTTACGTAATCGTCCTACTGGAATAGTTAGCGTTCCTGTTACGCTAGCTGGAGTTAATTCATTTAAAGTACATTCTCGCTCATTAGGAATAATGTGTACCCAGCTGTTGGATTCCTCAAGAATATCTTCAATTTCATCCATTGGAACTTCTTTATTCAGCTTTATAGTTAGCGCTTGGCTATGGCAACGCATGGAGCCGACACGAACACAAATCCCATCTACTGGAATTTGTTGGTCACTGCTCCCCATTATTTTGTTAGTCTCGGCTTGGGCTTTCCATTCCTCCCTACTCTGGCCATTGCCAAGATCCTTGTCTATCCAAGGAAGCAAACTTCCTGCAAGAGGCACACCAAAATTCGAAGTAGGAAAATCCTCATCTCGCATCGTTTCAGCCACTTCTCGGTCAATGTCTAGTATGCCCGAGGCCGGATCGTCCAAAAGTTTCTCTGCCACACGATGCTCCTCACCCATCTGCATCAATAATTCGCGCATGTTCTGAGCTCCAGCACCGGATGCTGCTTGATATGTCATAGCACTCATCCACTCAACTAGATTATTTTTAAACAAACCACCAACAGCCATTAGCATTAAGCTCACAGTACAATTTCCACCAATATAATTTTTCTCACCATCGTGTATTGCCTGTTTGATAATTGGTAAATTTAAAGGATCGAGTATAATTACGGAATCCTGCTCCATACGCAGTGTAGACGCTGCATCAATCCAAAAGCCCTTCCATCCAGCTTCACGCAATTTGTTATAAACCTTAGTGGTATAAGCCCCTCCTTGACAGGAAAGAATAATATCCATCAGCTTTAGCTCATCGATATTATATGCATCTTTCAGCGGTAAAATTTCCTTCCCAATATCTGGGCCCTTACCACCAAGTTGAGAAGTAGTAAAAAATACTGGCTCTACCAATGCGAAATCATTTTCTTCACGCATCCGCTGCATTAAGACTGAACCAACCATACCGCGCCAACCAACAAAACCTACCCGCTTCATTTGAAATCCTCTCTTTTCAAAAACTAGTCAAGATAAAAATATACTTAAAATAAATAATCAGACCGCCGTCTAGTCTATAAATTCATTAATACTGCATCACACATTTCTTTTGTACCTACTTCTTTCATCCCTGGTTGACAGATATCACTCGTTCGGTAATTTTGAGCCAACACTTTCTTCACAGAACTTTCAATACGTAATGCAGCTTCCTCTTCATTAAAAGTGTAGCGCAACATTAATGCTGTAGACAAGATCGTTGCTAACGGGTTAGCTACATCTTTTCCTGCTATATCTGGAGCGGAACCATGTATTGGCTCATACAACCCCTTTCCCTTATCGTTCAAAGATGCGGATGGTAGCATGCCAATAGAACCAGTAAGCATAGAAGCCTCATCTGACAAAATATCTCCAAACATATTGCCGGTTACCATCACATCAAACTGTTTTGGGTTACGAATTAATTGCATTGCAGCATTGTCTACCAACATGTGCGAGAGTTTCACATTAGGATAGTCTTTAGCGACCTCCGTTACTATATCTCGCCATAGCTGTGTACATTCGAGTACATTCATCTTATCAACTGAACAAAGTTTTTGACTACGCTTACTTGCTACCTGAAAAGCAACATGTGCAATTCTACGTATTTCCTCCTCGCTATAAATCATAGTGTTAAATCCAATACGCTGGCCACCATGCTGCTTAATGCCACGCGGTTCGCCGAAATAGATATCACCAGTCAGCTCACGAATGATTAAAATATCTAAACTTGATATTACTTCGGGTTTCATCGTCGAAGCATTTTTGAGTTCAGAATAAAGCACTACTGGGCGGAGGTTAGCAAATAAATTTAAATTTTTGCGAATGGCTAGCAAACCCTGTTCTGGACGTTGCTCACGAGGAAGATTGTCATACTGCAAACCGCCTACAGAACCAAGTAATACAGCATCGGCTTCATTAACTAGTTTACGCGTCGCTTCCGGAAATGGACTACCAGTTGCATCAACTGCACATCCGCCTAATAAAGCCGACTCTATCTCAAACTTCATACCATCACTTGCCAGTGCTTCTAATACTCGCACAGCCTGAGAAACAATTTCAGGACCAATACCATCACCTGCTAATACTGCAATTTTCATATGGCTTTATAAACTTAGGAATTTAAACTAATGTAGTGCTTGTGTTATTTAAACAACCAAGGCTGATTTATTCTATGTTTCTCCTCAAATGCCTTGATCAGATCCATATGTTGTAATGTTAAACCAATCTCATCCAGGCCATTTAATAGATTACTTTTACGAAAAGGATCAATGTCAAACGCATAGGACTCGCCGCCTGATGTAGTGACTGTCTGACAATCTAAGTTTACCTCTAAACTATACCCTTCGGATTCATATACCTCTTGAAACATCCGATCCACAATACTCACGCTCAGAACAATTGATAACAAGCCAACCTTAAAGGAATTATTAAAAAAAATGTCTGCGAAACTTGGGGCAATTATTACACGAAATCCATAATCTTGAAGCGCCCAGACAGCATGTTCTCGGCTTGAACCACAACCAAAGTTTGTTCGCGTAAGCAATATCTCTGCACCCTGGTATCGTGCTTGATTAAGAACAAAGTCTGGATTAGGTTTGCGTTTTGTAATATCCATTTCTGGCTCGCCATTATCCAGATAACGCCATTCATCAAACAAATTTTTACCGAACCCAGAACGATTAATTGATTTCAAAAATTGTTTGGGAATAATAGCATCTGTGTCGACGTTCGCGCGGTCTAAGGGCGCAACCAGTCCTTTAAGGTTACTAAATTTCTCCATTTACTAGGCCGCTGCCTTCATTAAAAACACTCGTTTCATTTATAGAAACACTCAAGCGCTCATCTTACGGAGTTGTAAGTTAAAAAAAGAAAATACAAACAAAATGATAGTAAACGACACTTTTCTCATCACACCAAATTAAACATTAGAAAGAAACCATTTCATAATCTAAAGAACTTCTCTAACGTCTACAAAATGCCCAGCGATTGCTGCAGCTGCTGCCATTGCTGGGCTCACTAAATGTGTACGGCCAGCTGGTCCTTGTCGCCCCTCAAAATTACGATTAGACGTAGAAGCGCAGCGTTCCTTTGGCAAAAGATAGTCATCATTCATTGCTAGACACATGGAGCAACCTGGTTCCCGCCATTCAAACCCTGCATCTCGAAAAATCTTATCAAGCCCTTCTTGCTCTGCTTGAAGTTTTACTAGGCCAGAACCTGGAACAACCATTGCAAGTTTAATGTTAGTTGCGATATATTTCCCTTCTACCACTTGTGCTGCTGCACGTAAGTCTTCAATACGTGAATTAGTACAAGAACCGATAAAAATTTTATCTAGGTAAATTTCGCAAATCGACGTATTTGGTGTAAGTCCCATATATTCTAGAGCGCGCTCCATATCTTTACGCTTTACAGAGTCTATAGTTTGCGCCGGATCAGGAACCCTGCCATCTACTGTTATAACCATTTCAGGCGAAGTTCCCCAAGTTACTTGGGGCTTGATTTGTGCTGCATCTAGATTTATAACTTTATCGAATATAACTCCATCATCACTTCTAAGGGTACGCCAATAAGCAGTGGCTTTCTCCCATAAATCTCCTTTTGGTGCAAAAGGTCGCTCACTTATATATTCAATAGTGATATCGTCTACAGCAATCATGCCGGCACGGGCACCTGCCTCGATTGCCATATTACAAAGTGTCATCCGACCCTCCATAGAAAGTGCGCGAACAGTACTACCAGAAAACTCCACTGCATAGCCGGTACCACCTGCCGTACCAATTTCCCCGATAATAGCTAACGCAACATCTTTAGCGGTAACGCCACGACCAAGCGTACCATCAACTAAGATTTGCATTTCTTTAGCTTTTTTTATTGATAAGCACTGAGTTGCTAGCACATGCTCCACCTCAGATGTGCCAATTCCAAAAGCAAGACAAGCAAATGCACCATGTGTACTCGTATGCGAATCACCGCACACCACTGTCATGCCTGGTAGAGTTGCGCCTTGTTCAGGGCCAATTACATGCACTATCCCCTGGCGCACATCGTCCATTTTGAATTCGGTGATACCAAGCTCTTCGCAATTTCGATCAAGAGTATCAACCTGTAGTCGCGATATCGGGTCATTGATCCCATAGGCGCGTTCAGTTGTTGGTACATTGTGATCGGCAACTGCCAGAACCGAATCTAGTCGCCAAGGCCTGCGTCCAGCGATTCTTAATCCCTCAAACGCCTGTGGGCTAGTAACTTCATGCACCAAGTGCCGGTCAATATAAAGCAAAGCAAGATCGTCAGCCTTTTCTTGTACTACATGACTTTTCCAAAGTTTTTCGTATAAAGTTTGCATTGTAATAGTATCCTAATCAACGTGAAATTATCCCATATTGCAATTGTTAGAAATAGACAACTTACGCTTTTATTTTCTTATTCACTACTTAATGCTCACTTTCTGCATTATTAATACCAAGCCAATCAGCGCGGCTACTGAACTTATACTAAATGTAAGCCCTGGCCCTAACCACTCCCAAGTATAACCACTGAACACACCACCTAGCGCCCCTCCAACACCGAAAGTAAAACTAGTATAGAACGCTTGTCCTTTTGCTTGGTGGCGTCCACGAAAAAAATGGTGCACCGTCATCATTGCAGCAACATGATGCGCACCATATGTTGCTGCATGAAGGATTTGTGCAAGTAATATCATTATTGACCATTCTACCCCCCATCCTATCAATAGAAACCTTGCAATCGCACAACTGAAACTAAAAGCTAGAACTTGCTTAAGGCTAAATCGGTTTAGTACTCTTGGTATTAGAAAAAAGATTCCAATTTCGCATATTACGCCAACCGCCCAAAGCCAGCCGATTACACCCTTACTGTATCCGTGTTCTACCAAATAAATTGAATAAAATGTGTAGTAGGGACCATGTGCAAAAGCCATCAATAAGCAAGCAAAGAAAAATGCTAGTACGCCAGGTTTTTTAAATATCTGCTGTACAGAAAGATTGTCACTAGCATGAAATGTTATTTCCGCCTCTGGAATCCGCCAGGAGAAAATTAAGATGCCTAGCTTGAATCCTAATACTACCCATAATAATGAAAAGATCTCGGTGGTGTCTAATATATAACCAACACCTATAACTGCAAACACAAAACCGATCGAGCCCCATGAACGAATACTTCCATATCTCGCTGTACTTTCACCCAGGTGGGAAAGAGTTGTCGCTTCAATTAATGGAAGCGATGCACTCCAAAAGAAACTCATCAGCGACATAACGGCAAACATCCAGTAGAAAGATTCACCGAAAAAGACTCCACAATAACTTACTAAACCCGTAATCGCAGCAAGTTGCACTATTAGCATTCGCTTACCAGTATGATCAGCAAGCCAACCCCACGCAGTTGGAGCAAAAATTCGCGTTACATGTAATAAGGACATCAGCAACCCTATCTGAAAGGCGCTGAAGGAAAGGGACTTTAGATAAAGACTCCAATAAGGAGCAAATGCACCAATGAACGCAAAATGGAAAAAATAAAACCCAGAAAGACGCCAATAGGGGAATGGTTGCATCAGATCATTCTTGCGATCAACTAATCTTAGCCAACATCCCCACCCACCAAATCAAACCCCAATGATAACTAGGCACGTTTCTTGAATTCGTTGGTACGAGTGTCGATCTCAATCATATCTCCAATTTCTACAAAAGCAGCAACCTGAACCTGAAAAGAAGTCCCCTTAAGACGAGCGGGTTTCATTATCTTGCCAGAAGTATCTCCACGTACGGCTGGTTCAGTATATTCAACCTCACGAATGACAGTAGTTGGCAGCTCAACTGAGATTGCCTTTCCGTTATAAAAAGTTACTTTACAAATGTCATCCATACCATCAGTTAAGTAATTCATTACTTCCGACATATTGTCTGCTTCGATTTCGATTTGGTTATATTCACTATCCATAAATACATAAAGTGGATCAGCATAATAGGAATAGGTGCAGTCTTTGTAATCGAGCAGGGCTATATCGAATTTCTCATCAGCTTTGTACACTGTCTCCGTTACTGCACTAGAGAGAAGATTCTTAAGCTTCATTCTAACTACTGATGCATTTCGACCAGATTTAGTAAATTCAGACTTCTGCACAACCATAGGAACATTGTTAATCATAGCGACATTACCTACACGGAGCTCCATAGCTGTTTTCATGTTTTGTCCTAATAATTAAAACCTAAACAAGTTTTCCTTGTGACAAACTATAATAATGACTTTTATTCTTAAATTATATCCGATCTTTTCTACTAAACTGTACAAGATTAGATACTAAGTCTCCAGTAGAATTAAGCTGCTTAATCCATTTCTCGCTATATTGAGTCAAGGCAGTTAGCTGTGCAACATACATGGGCCAGATATTCTTGATTTTTTCACGACTATTCCATACGTTCCATAAAGAAAACACAGCAGCCGACATGTCTGATGTCATGCTAGAAGTATAGAGATTTAAAAAAGCATCGAGCTTAATCCGATGAGATTGTTCTGCCTGTGGGTAAATATTCCAAACGAAGGGCTTTGCTGCCCATTGTGCCCGAACAAATGAATCTTCCCCACGTACAAAATTAATATCGCATGACCAAAGTA
>JAHELA010000171.1 GCA_024644425.1 Nitrosomonadaceae bacterium | reverse complement strand
GACTGTATGAACTCGCTTATGATAGTTATCCAGAATCTGCCAGGATCAATTATTACATGGCGTACTATTCAATGAGGAGAGATTTGAATGAACAGGCGAAACGTTTCTATCGTCAAGCTTTATCATTATTTGAATCGGATGAGGATTTGAGTACTAATGAAAAATCCAGATTAAAGACTTATGCTACTGATGAATTGAATAGTTTGATCAAATGAAGTTAAATCTGGTCACAGCAGGAGGCCATATCTCTATTTATAATAAGGTAAACAGGAATTGGGAATTGAAAAAATTACCGGTAGTAAGATCTAAAAAACGCTTTACAACAGACGCTAAAAATCCATCGGCTACTGAGCTACTTAATTAACAATTGTACTTTCTGAATAACTGATTAATAGTAAACTATCGAAATAAAAAACAACTAGTGCCAACAATGTGTATAAGTAATAGCGGTTTAAGTGATAATACGAACGTATAAACATAAAGTAAAGGTCAGTGCTAAACTGAAAAGTTAGGGAGTAGAAATCCGCTTCTACTCATACACTAGACCGTTGTAGCACATTTGTGAAAATTGAGGAATATGATAAACGGCAAGGACTTATTAACTCTCTTACCCTCTTTCGGGATTTTGATTTTTATGGGACTTTATATCTATTCAGCCAATTTATATCCTGGAGGTTCACAAGCAGATATAAACTCGGTAGGATTTGATTGGTTTAACAATTACTGGTGTAACTTAATGAGTGAAAATGGCATGAATGGACTTAAAAATCCCGCGAGACCAGTTGCACTTATTGCAATGATCATTCTTTGCTCTAGTATGACACTTTTCTTCTTTCAGTTTGCAAATTACTTTGTAAAAAACAGGAATTGGAAAATGACAATTAAAATTGCAGGAACATTAGCAATGCTATCAGCGGTCTTTATTTTCACGAGGCTTCATGACGTCATGACCACAATATTAAGTATTTGTGGTGTAATAGGTATAATTGGAATAATTAGTGCACTTCATAAAAACAAAATGACTTTTTTCAAAGTAAGTGGAATAATATGCATGGCACTCGTAGGTATTATCAACCTGTTCTATTATAATGAAAATTTAATAAAGTACTTGCCATTAGTACAGATAGTAGCTTTTATTCTGATACTTGCTTGGACAGTCGGACTTAATTTTAAAATGAATGATAAAAACGCGCTACAACAACGTGCGTAGTTCATTACTTCTGATTTTCCTGCGGAAAATCCTCTCGCTAAATTGAAGCCAGTTTTTTGTTTACTAAATTAGTTGCAGAAACACGCAACTAACCATACACGAACACGTTGTGTGTAATTAGAAATTAAAACCATGGATATATTAAAAATAGCCACCGAATGGGCCAAAGCCGAAGTTTTCTCAACACGATTCTTCATCTTTTTTGCGATTCTATTTTTAATCGCAAGCATTGGGTTTTGGCAGTTAGGGAAAACGGAAATAGCAAGAGCTTACATAATTCCAACCTTAGTAGCAGGTGTATTACTTATGACCATAGGACTTGGATTATTTTTTACCAATAAATCAAGAATTACAGAATTTGAAACTGCCTACAATAGTGATGCCTCGGCATTTGTAGAATCAGAAATCATGCGTGCCGAAAGAACTTTAAAGGAATACAAAACAGTAGTTTTCAAGGCTATTCCGATTATAATCATTGTAGCTGCCTTGCTAATTATTTTTATCAATACCCCAACCTGGCTAGCAATTAGCATCACAACGATTGCTATGATGATAGTGATTTTATTTGTTGACGGCACTGCCCATGCAAGAATTGAATCTTACCATAAAGAATTGAAATTAGTGGATTTAAAAAGTGAAATCAATAAATAACTACACACAAAAACGGTTATAATCCATCACGCCCGGGGCGTGATGAGATCATAGCCAAGACCGTTGTGCAACATTCAGTTCAAGTATTATAATTTAGAAGAAAGAAGTAATAACTGTTGGATTAATGCAGTAAAATACTCGATTTAATAAAGACAACTTTTTAACTCTTACTGTACAAAACCATACATTCAAACTAAATAAAAATCAGCAATAATGAAAAACATAATTGTAATTTTAGCCCTATTCCTCTGCCCAATCTCTTCAATGGCTCAGTCTTTAAGCATGGAGCTGGAACACATTAGTATTATCGTTAAAGACGTTGAGAAAAGTGAAGCGTTTTATAAAAATATCCTGCATCTCAAGGAAGTACCAACACCCTGGGGGGAAAATACACCTCTGCCCGCAGTTTTTTTTGATCTTGGTAATAAGCGTGAACTTCACGTAACAGAATATAATTCTGAAATAAAACTACATAAGTTTATACATTTCGCATTTGCGGTAAATGATTTTAACCTCTACTTACAATTTTTAAATGAAAATGGCATTGAGTATGGGGAATTCTCAGGGAAAAACATGAAATTCCAAACAAGAATAGATGGAGTCAGACAGATTTATTTTCAAGATCCTGACGGATATTGGATCGAGGTTAATGATGCAAAACATTAATCTTCTTGTGCAAGATGATTAATTCTAACTTTTGAGGTAAATAAGTATACAAATTCCGAAATATTAAGAACGGTGCACAACAATGTATAAAAAACAATAGCCGAGATAATATTAAATTCAAGTATTATAGACCGTTTCAGCTTTCTTGTAAATGGACAGGAAAGTGTCACGTAGTCGGCTACTATTATTATACTAACCGTTGA
>JAHELA010000043.1 GCA_024644425.1 Nitrosomonadaceae bacterium | reverse complement strand
CTTCCTACGCAATTCAGCCAACTGATAATGTAAATACCATTTTTAAATGTAAAACAGAAAAAGGCGCATACACATATCAGGAACAACCGTGCTCAAATAAATCTTCAACACTTTCCTCTTGGAAACCAAGAATAAAAAAGAATACTCCATTATCTTTTTCAATGAAAATATCAGCAAATGGAGCTTATATGACCCGAGGATCAGCAAACTCTATTCCACTTGTTTTTTATGTTGATACAGGCGCTACCCACGTAAGTATTCCCCAAGAAATTGCTGATAAGGCGGGAATGGTTTGTGGAAAACAGTTTCATGCAGAAACGGCAAATGGAGTCACAACACTGTGCGAGTCGATTATTGATAATATGACATTTGGAACTTTTAAAATTCAGAATGTAAAAGCAATGATTATGCCTAATTTAAAAAAGCCATTACTTGGAATGAATGTACTTAATAAATTTCATATTGAACAAGTTAAGGGAACCATGAAAATTACTGATAAGCATTGATTCATTGTCTCAAACTAGCGCCTCATGTTATTAAAACAAATAGATCTTTGCTTTAAGTTTTCTAAAATTTTATATGAGTCCCTATTTCTGGTATAAAGTATTTATTATTTTGATGCCGGTTAAATCGAATCTAGTTTTGTAATGTTTTGTCATATTTAATACTCGCTCTGATCTAATACACGCTCTGATTCCTATTACTTTTTTCTTAAAGACTAAATCTACAATTTCATAAAGATTGTTTAAAGCTCCTATCTCAATGGTAAGTATCCTGCGATTGAATAGCTATATCTACAAATATTCTGAATATTTACTGTAACTAGGAATCTTAATGATTTTATCTCGTACATCCCAATACGCCATCCAAGCACTTATTTTTATGGCGACACAACCCCATGGTATAGTAGTGCTTAATCATACAATTACGAAACACATAGGAGTACCCCCTACTTATCTCGCAGAGATACTACAGAGCCTGTGCAAAAGTAATTTATTGTATTCATTTCGTGGAAAACAAGGTGGTTTCTGCCTTAGGAAAAAGGGCAAAAAAATTACTTATAGCTATAGCAGCGCTGGTACTAACTATATCTGCCTGTGGCAGACCCACAGCACCTGAATCTCCGAACCCTGAGACCTATTGAACAACTATAACTCATGACCACCATATTCCCGAAGGAGATCGAAAAAATCAGAATTTAAACCACTAGACGGATAACGAGCTAGCGAATAACATTAGGGATCCAAAACTAAAGATCGGAGAAGATACCATGAATACTGTAAGTGAATTATTGCAAGACAAGAAGCAAGAGGTTACAACAATCAACCCAGATAAATCTGCTCATGATGCCATGCAATTGATGGCAGACAAAAAAATAGGCGCGCTTCTAGTGGAAGAGGATGGAAAAATGATTGGTATCTTCTCTGAAAGAGACTATCCTGGTAAGGCTAAAGCACTACATAAACCTTTACAAGAGGTTCTAGTGAAAGAAATTATGAGTGATCATGTGGTACATGTAAGCCCTGACGACACCATTGAACATTGTATGGAGTTAGTTACCAAGAATCATGTCCGCCATTTACCGGTGCTGAAAGACGATCAAGTAATTGGCATCATCTCTATTGGTGACTTGTCAAAAGCTTAATATAGGACCTGAGAACTCCCATAATCAATATGGAAAAATATGAACAGCTCTTTTTGGCACAAGGTAAATTTTAACGAATAAGCACTTTCAAGAAAGATTATAAGTTCTTATTTGACCGAATACAGCTTACATAAATTGTTCAATGGTTGGCTTTCGGCAAACCATTTGAATTTCTTCATATCATAGATTGATGCCTTTTTGAAAATATTCGGCATAAGGAAAGTTAATACTCTTAAAAAGCCAGTACATCTGAATTCTGTCATAAGTACCCACATGGTTTTGTTGTTATTTATTTCTATAAATCGGTATACAACTCTATTCCATGCATTTTTTGCCTCGTATATACAGACTATTTCATCAGGCAAACTTCTGCGTTCAACTGTTTCAATCACTTCTATTTTATGATTCTGGAATTTATGGATTAACTTTGACTTAGCGCCAACTTGTCCTCGAGTTCCGCTAAGGAGTTCTAGGCTAGCCAGACTTTCTTGCCAATTAGGCAAGTTATCCGGATTATCAAAAAGCTCTACCACTCTGTTACGTGGGGCTGCAACAGTGATTTCTAAGGTGTATCTCATATATCATATTTAACCATTCTGTAGAATGTTATGCAAATATGGTGTTGCTTACCTTAATGCTGACAATCTTTGAAAAGAAGTCTAGCGCTAGTATAAAAAATATAGGAATACAAAATAAACGTGTGCTTGGCGGTAAAATTACAAAAATCCATATAAATAATCATTTCGAAAACTATTTCTGTAACTTTATCTTTTTGATAACCGTATACAGAAGCTAAAGGCCTAAAAACTTACAAGAATAAACTTAAATTAACTCTTAATTTCAATGAGCACCATACTTCTACGCCTTGTCTTGTATCTTTTCCTCTATCTAACATGCTACGAAATAAGGAGTGAGGATTATAAAACATTAACAATACCAGCAAGGAATACTCCGATTAAAGAAGAATGGAAACTTGTAAATAATAGTGATGGAATCTATATTTACACGAGAAGTAATTACAGTTCTGAGGTTCACGAAGCTATGGTTAATACTGAGATTTCGGCGCCTCCTTGGCGTGTAAATGCTGTACTGGCAGACTATAAACATCATCATGAATTTATGCCCTATGTCTCAGAAACGGTGATTCTAAGAAACGAGTCCACTAAAGTGTCGGTATTTCAGCAATTAGATTTCTTCCCGGTGCCGATTACAGATCGTTATTTCACTATTCGAATTGTCATAGCACCAAACCAATTTGGGCCAGGATCCTATCAAATTTGTTGGAGTTTAGAAAATGAAAAATCATTTGTAAGAAAAGGACGAGGAATAGAGGTACTTGCAAACACGGGATGTTGGGAATTACGGCCTATCAGAAATGGCAAAAGCACCTCAGTAAACTACTACCACTCAGCAGACCCAGGAGGATGGCTGCCAACTTGGGTTATTAATAAGGGTACTGTTGAAATTCTACCTAGGATGATCAAGGCGGTAAAAAAAAGAGTATCAGCCCCTCAATATAAACAATTTATGTCTTATTAACAAAGGCTACCAAAAACTTAACTTCGGGGACATAATTTGCTTTAGAAGAAAATGTTCTGACCTAAACCAAAGACATATTTTTTGTATAATCCCAAATCTTCAATGCGTTCCGTCTATCACTATTGTAGTTTCATATAATGATTTTTAAGATACTAGTCCAAGGAGTACTGAATTTCATATGTTTATTTTAAGGGCAAAGCAAGAAAAGTTCCTCCATTTTGTTTTGTCAGCTCTCGCATCAAAATAGCAAATCGGCCTGTTGTGGCTGGTGAGAGAAAACCAATAGCGTGAATCTTGGCTAATCGTTGCCCACTCTTTGGATTCATGTTCATTTTTGTAATGTTAGTTACGTCATTATCATAAGAAGCCCCAGTATAATCATCACCAAAAACATAAATAGCAATCGACTGACCTGGTTTTTTATATTGATTTATCGCTGCTATGATTCCTTCTACGGGACTACTGTTAGATGCACTCTGCCATTGATTAAATAATTTCATCACACTTTTGCGTCGAAAAGGAGCATCAGGAATCCAGCGGCCTCTATAGCCTGAAATAATAGTTTTACCTTGGTCATCTAATATCTGAAAGCCTTTTACTTGAGGATGAATCTTCAAAACATTAATGATCTCTTGTGAGACACGATTCCAGATTAACTGCATACTACCTGATGTATCAATCACAAAAATGACATACTCACTGTCTACTGGAATGCCACCTACTTCCTCATCACGAACGGTATTGCTGGTCGATGGTGCAATAGAAACAGTCTCTAGAGTTGATTGAACCAGTGAGAGTCCATCAAGATCACCTGCCAGCTCTTTTTCTTCGCGTTCTTTTATACTCAGATCTTGTGAAAAGATTTGAGCTGCCCGACCTAAGTTTCCACTTTCTACTAGCTGGTTATCATTCTTTCTCTTTTGCTGATCAATTTTTTCTGCCAGGTTATCTACTTGACTCTTTAGCGTCATGGCTTGCTCGAGTAGACTTCCTACCTTGTCTGCACTTGAGTGTGGTGTATCTCTATCAGTATTAGAAATTAACACCAACAAGACTACAGCACCAAAACTGCAGGAGATGACGTCGAGAAAAGAAATATTAAAAATATTAAAATCTTTTTTCTTGATTTTCATGGCCAACTCACCGCAGGGCTAATGACTAATCCACCTGTACTACCTGCCCAAATCCAATATTGGTTGGCCGCGTCAGGATCCCCTTCAATAGGTAGTAAAATGACATTGACCTTCACGCTACCAAGATTGCTATCGCTAATAGTCTGCTGAAATAGCTTTACCCGGCATTCACCTGAAATTGTTCTAGAATTTCCAAGCAGAGAACTACATCTAGAAAAAGGATTAAGACGCGTGTAATCCGATTCTCCGGTAGTAGGTAAGCCATCGGTAATGATGTAAAGATCAGTAGCGTTAAGCTTTGATACGGCTTGTAATCCTATTTGTAGGTTCGTCGCACCCGTAGGAATAAGGGTATCTAACTCTCGATAGAGCGTCTTAAGCGTAGTAGCATTGTTTACAGTCACCCACTTTGCTTGACTCAGTGATTGCGTGGAATCATTAAAAGAGATTACACTCAATTGGCTCACCTTAGGAACACGGGCAAGCAACCAACGTACTATCTTTTTTGTTCGAAGCCATTTAGGACCCTTTTTCTTGCCTTGAACAGAGCCATTTTTTCTTTTAATAATATTGAGCAACGTTTCATCCGTCATTGAAGCGCTGCTGTCAATCAGTATAGAAATACGACGGCCCTCAACTTTTAAGCCCATTAGGTAATTTTGTTCGCCGCCTCGATCATCTTCTACAAGATCCTCTTTATGGGCTATAGGTCTTGTAGCAATATCATTCTGCAGAGCTGCCAATTCGTCCTTTTTATTGGCAAGACTAGTTTCTTTTTTTGAAAGTGTTTGTTTAAGCTTTGTAAGTTTTGCTTTGAGATCGGCAATTTTCTCAGCTTCAGATTGAGATGTATTGCGTAGTTGTTCAAGTATCTGTTGCAGCTCTGTCTGCTGTAATTCAAGATATTGTGCCTCTTCAACCAGACGATTAGCTTCAACATTAGAATCACTTACATTGTACTTAACAAGCATAAATACCAGTATTATAGCCCCAAGCCCACATGACATAATGTCCAGGAATGCGAGGTTAAAACCTTCTGATCGACGGTGCCTTCTCACAGATTAACCCGCTACTTGATGCGTGCAAGTAGATACTGATCACAATAATCTTGGATATCAACAATTTGACCATCTTGTAAGCGTTGCAGTTGATGAAAAAGAAACATGAGAAATATACTAATCAACAAAGCCACAAGGGTTGAATTAAAAGCCACGCCAAGACTATTAGTCATGCCAGCAATATCACCTGCAAGCGCTTTATCAGCAAAAGACAGTGCTTCGCCAATGCCACGCACTGTACCAATAAAACCGATTGAAGGAACAGCCCAGATCAGATAACGAATCATCGAATTTTCCGCATCTTGGCGTATAGCAATTGCTTCTACACAACTTTCAATGGCATCAGATAGATTTTGTACATTCTTGGTACCGGCATACCGCCACAAAGTGGTGCGCAACGTCTGTATAAGGGGAGCTGAACTGTGATCAGCGGAAAGCTCCGCATCTAATCGCTTAATAATCTGTTCCGGCTCAAAATCCTCTAATTTTATTTCTTCAACGATATCAACCGTATAAAGATATTTACTGCGCAAAATTGTACGGCATTTACTTAGAATGAGGAAACTCCCCCAGAACATTAGAATAATGCAGATCTCCTGTTCATAATCTTTGAGGACAATTACCAGGTCGCGAGGCGGCGATTGACTTACCTGTTTTGCTGCCTCAAGCAATAGTTCAGCTTCTGGACGCACATAACCAATATAAGCAAGATGAACAAGAATGACAGAAACAATCAGAACAATAAAACTTTTAACGATATCAGACATGTCAAATATCCACTGGAAAAGATGTTGGAGAATTTAGGCTAATGGTCGGTAATACCGCATAAACGGTTGCCGTCGTAATAAAAAGAGCAGCCAGCACCATAAACCACAGAACAATTCTTTTTTTAAATGCCTGTTTTAGCTTACTCATTTTTCCCTCCATAAAGATAACGCCCAATTCGAAATCCTACATCGTCACGTCCAGTAGTCAATCCTTCCCTGTATGCAGGCCGAAGCATGGTAATTGAGCCAGAGCGGAAATTGGCCCCCTTGATTACATGTGATAATCCGCGTTGTTTACCCATTGGGTTACTTACAGTTGTACTCGTAATTGGCGGTATGAGTAAGTAGACATCATGAACCCACTCACTAACATTCCCAGCCATATCATAAAGACCAGATAGTTCTCTCTTAAAGCTGCCGACAGGTGCAACATTAACATAACCATCATTATAATTAGGCACATAAAATCTCGCCTGGCCTTTAGCCGTTTCATCGGCGATATTCGCAGTGTTAGGTGGAATGATCACCTCATTTCCCCAGGGAAAAATAGTTTGTTTAGTTTTTCCTGACTTGCGCGCTAGCCATTCCCATTCTGCTTCGCTAAGTAAACGATAACCATCAGCGTTTACATTAAAACCGTTCACCTTTCCATTCGTGATTTCATAGAAGAGTTGCAATTTTTCTTTTTTACTTAACCAATTACAATAGGCTGCCGCTTCTTGCCAACTAACTAAAGTAATAGGGATATTGGCAGCTCCCTGACCTTTCTTTGAATTAAATTTTTCAAATTGACTATTCGTAATTTCATAAATACTGGCATAAAATGGTTTTGTTAGGCTAACATTTCTCTGAAATTCATTGGCGCGCTGTCCTTTTTCAGAACGTGGTGCTCCCATAGTAAAGTGCTCTCGTACAACAAATAACTTTAATTTGATTCCAGCTTGGTTAGTCAATTCGCGAGGTGCTTCTTGCAATCGTGCCTGGTATTCGGTTAGCAATGTGACCGATATCTTTTGGCTAAATTTTCCCATGGGTTTTACAGTTCTTGATACAGAGCGATACCCCGGTTTTTTGAAAATAATCTGATGAGTAACTGCTGAAAGACTAGCACTGACAGGGCTGACACCATAGTATTTATTATTAATCCATATCGATGCAGATGGTGAGGAAGAAATCTCGACCTGACCAATCTCTGGTTTTAGTTGAAATAAGATTTCTTTTCCTTGATCTGCTGGAAGCTGTACTGTTTTAGTTTCTTTGTAATAACCCTCTTTCATATAGGTCAAACGATGTTTTGTTGCCGTATTAAGAAAAATGGGTTCCTTTGCCTGAACGCCATTTACAAGAAGTGTTCCACCTTCTGGTGTAAGTTTAAGCGCAACTCTTGTCTTTTTATGTTCAAGCCGATAATTGCGGTTCACTTCTGGTTTAGTCCGAGTAATTTCAAACTGTTCAATCGAGTCAGCATAGTTATCAGCTGTAATACGCAAAGTATATAAGCCGCCATTTTGGTTATACTCTAAAGGTGTTTGCCCAATCACCTTTTCATTAAGGAAAACTTTAGCGCCATTAGGATTTGAAGAAATACTCAGCCGGCCACTGACAGGTTGCAAAACTACCTTCAACTTTGTCTGCTCGCTCCGTTTAATATCAACCGTCAATTCTTTAAGCTGAAAAAAAGGATTATCAATGGCAACCGTGTAGGACCCAGCTTCTAATTCGAGATCAAGTTTGTCTGAGAGTTCAATATCACGACCATCAATTTGCCAGGTAGTCTTCGATAAATTTTTTTCATTTCCTGATATCTGGATAACCAAACGTCCTGGTAATTCAAATAATTCAAGTGGATATACTTTACCTATATAAGCCGAATCAATAGTTTTTGTAGCAACCTTAAAGCCTGGAGCAGATACCCTAATGACGGGATTTCCAGCAAGTGAGTAAACTGCATCTCCAATACTAAAGCTAAAACCCCCTATTACGCTGATTGTTGCCAATTCGTTTGCTTCCATAGGAATGATTTCCACGCGAGTACCGCGCGAAAAAATGAACAGTATTACCACAAGCAAAAGAATACTCACCAACGTTAAACCAGAGAAAAGGTATATTCTTTTTTGCCGTTTTCTTGCATGGTCTAATTGTTTATTAACCTGAGCTAATTGTTCATCAACCTGATCTAATTTTTCATTAAATTGGCTCATCACAAATTATACGAACGCTATAATTATTCTGATCATATGGAATCAACACCTTTAATAACTTTGATTTAAAACCATTACGTGTTCCCTCAAAAATATAATTACCTGGTTTTAACTGTATTGTTTTTTTAGAAATTACACCCACTTTTCCTATGCCACGAACAAGTATATAAGTCTTGTTATCAGACATGATCGTGACAGGAATTAAACGATTATAAGTTGTAATTAAATTACGCAATTGTTCCATCTGTCCTTTTATTCCGGAACTATAGCTTGAAACATGCTGCGCCCGCATCAATGTCTTTTCCGCTGTACTCAGAACAGCGCTATCTGTGAGACGATAAGGATTTTTAATGAATTGACTAAGGCTTGACTGAAGCCCAATGATTTTATTGGCTCGTTTTAATCCTTTGACTGCTATATCATTTTGTGGCATTTCTTTTTTAACTTTAGCAAAGTTTACCTTGGCTTGTTGCCAATTATCTTTGCGGATAGCTTGTTCTGCTTGCATGATAGCCTGCTGAATTCGGTATTCTTTCTCTTGTGCCAATATCTGACCTAAAAGCACCTCAAGTTCTTTCCGTTTGGGATCAACCTTCTTTGCTTCTTGGTAATGATATCTGGCTTTTTTTATTTGCAAGTTTTCTATTTCAGTAAAGCCAGAGGAAATATGTGCATCAAACTCCTTATTTTTGATCAGTTGCTTTAGCAAAGCTGATCTTTTAGCTACTTCTGCGCGCTCTGAACTAATCTGCAAAATCTTCTGCAACAAGTTATATTCCTTTTGCAGATTATGTTCGGCACGGGCAGCCTTTGCTTTATTTAAAAGCGGTAGTATTTGCTGGAGCCTTTCGATATCTTGTTGAAGCGAAATCGCTTTTGGTGATTTTGGCGCAACTAACAAAGCTTTTTCAATATGTAACTTTGCCTCATCATAGTGATCGTCTGCCAAAAATAAAGCAGCTTTCTCCATATTTTCTTTAAAAATCTTTTCTGATTCCTCCAGAACCACTAAGGTCTTAGCTTTTAATAACTGAATATTTTTTAGTGCATTTGGGTAATCACCGTTGCTAAAATAGAGCATCGCTTTCTTCTCCTGCTCATTGATCTCGAGCAAAGCATTTTGATTCCAGCTTTCGATATTAGCTTCTTGAATACGGGGCTCTAGCTCAGTTTTATATTGTTGAAGTATTTCTTTGAAATTGTCTCGAATTTTTTCTATGTCTGCTTCAGCTATCTTCTCTTTTTTAGAAGCCTTAACAGCCACATCCTTTGATGGGGAGAAATTAAAAAAGGACAAACTAAGTAATATAAAACCACAAACAGAAATGGTTATAAGAAAACCAATTATTATTTTCTTTCTGAGCTTGGTGTTACGAAGACGGGCTTCTTCGAGTCTTTCTTCGAGCACGTTATTCTATATATTTAGAATTGAACATCTGGAGTCTTCTCTTCAGAATACATTCTCTGCAAAAACATGCGCCACTGCCTAGATTGTTCTTTTGCATTACCAGTCAGCTCAACACTTTCTTTTTCGAAGGCAATGACTTGTGGTGCTATTTCCAGATCAACAGATCGACCCAATTCATTCAATGAATCACGGTGTACTTTTGCTTCCTCGCTAGTTTTAAAACTTTCTGAAATTAATACGGCACCTCCAACCCCACCAAGAATGGCTCCCATAGCACCAGCAGCTTGAGCGGCATTTGAATTGGAACTTGCACCTGCAACCGCTGAGAGTACACCGAGCCCTATAAGGGCTATACCTCCTATAGCTTGACCAATGGCTTTCCGATTTGCTGAGCGTTCCGCCTGAATTTCAAGCAAACTTTGTTCCTGCCACATCAAATAACTGTCATTCATTTGTGCAGAAAAAGCAGCATAATTATTTTGTAAATTATCGTAAAAAAGCTGATCCCGCACTCTAAGGGCTTTTACACGCTGGAACATTGGATCATCATCGCTGGGCTTGCTCACCAGGTTATATTGGTCTCCATCAACTTCGAAATATTGCATAAATGCACTATCTAAGTAATTGGCTCCAAATCGAAGATCGGATAAATCGCGGAGATTTTCCTGATGACGTTTCGCAAGGTGATGATCAATTGCGGCTGTTAAAATATCGTCTGATACCTTTTCAAATAAGGAATCATATGGATCCATACCCTTATTTCTAACGCTTTTGTGAAAAGCCTCAGAGACCTCATGCTCAAAAGTTTGATCCAACCATTCCCTGCCGCTGATATCAATAGCTTTTATTGATATTTCAACTTCTTCACCATTTGATTCCTCAATTCGCCCTAGTATATACAACTCTCCCGTGGCTGATTTATCAGGAGTTACCCGTACTGAACCAAATTTCCCTGTTTTATCTAATTCTTCTTTGAGTTTATATGGAAAGCGATTGGCTTCCGCCCTGCGTAACTCTGGCCAGATATTTTTATCTTCATAATCAGCCTCATCTTCTGGTAGCCCTGGATCAAATACAGGAATAATGACATCAATCTTAGGAAAAGCTCC
>JAHELA010000170.1 GCA_024644425.1 Nitrosomonadaceae bacterium | reverse complement strand
CCAGCATGAGTCCCAGACCAAACTTATACCACTTTGAGTCATACCACTGCGACATGTCCCAGTCACGGGATCCTGTCTCTGTGGCTACTGACCCACTTTTATCATATGTTGTTGCCATTTTTAATTCCTCCTATTTCAGTACTCAAAATATAGCCTTATATCAAATTAGATTTATAATTTATCGCTAAGTTCCAATTTTTTGATACAGGGAAATATGCTGAGTAATTACATTCATAATATTATACAAGTATATGATAGATATAAATGAAATATCCTGAGTTAAATAAATGAATGTAATGTGGGCATGCGAATAGCTTAAATATGAAAGTGAGATTTCATAACTAAATGATTAAGGTATGCTTCAGAAAATAAATTAAAAATTTATCATTAACTACCATGAACTAATTTTGTATTTAAAATTAAGAATGGAACTGACAACCTTAATGACCCGAGTCTTAAATCAGGTATTGGTAGGAAGTCTACTGTTGCCTACATTAACAGGATTAGTATTTGCCGATACATTATCAGATGCGAAGGAGGCTCATCGTGCAGGTGAATATCATAAAGCTGCTAAATTGTTTCGATTTGCTGCAGAAAATGGTGATGCTGATGCTAGATATTCTCTTGGTTCAATATATACATACGGCGAAGGCGTGCTTTCTGATAATCAAGAAGCGGTTAAATGGTACCGTTTAGCTGCAGGGCAGGGGCACAGGGATGCGCAATATACTTTAGGTTTAATATATGGAAGCGGTCAACAAGGCTTACCTCAAGATTATAGGGAGGCAGTAAAATGGTATCGCAGGGCTGCAGCACAGGGCCATACAGAAGCGATTGTTAATCTTGGCATGATATATGAACGAGGCTACGGCCAAGGAATTATCAGGGATTACCGAGAGGCAGTAAAATGGTATCGCTTAGGAGCAGAGATGGGGGGTGCCAGCGCACAAGCTAACCTTGGCATGATGTATATCCGTGGATTTGGTGTTCCAAGGAATCTCATCATTGCATATATGTGGCTAGATTTAGCCTCAGCTAGGGGGATTGGTTTAGCACAACAAGGGAGAGCTGAAGCAGCTGAAGAGATGACCGCTTCTCAAATTTCCAAGGCAATAAAAATGGCGAAAAAATGTAAATTACGTAATTTCAGAAACTGTGGTTAGAGCGCGGAATAGTCTTATTTCTACTCTTGGCGGTCGGTTGGTTTGACAGTAAGGACGGCGCATGGAGCATTTCTGACGACATATTCTGCGACACTTCCAAGAGCAAGTCGATTCCATCCGGTATAGCCATGTGTTCCAACGACAAGTAAATCGGTGTCGAGTTCTTCAGCAATACGGACTATTTCAGGACCTGCGTCACCTTCAGCAAAAATAGTATCAGCTTTTACATGAAAGGAATCGGCTAGTTCATTAAGGATATCCCTTCCTCGTTGTCTCGTTTTTTCAAGATCTTCTTCTTCTTGAGCTCTATTCTTCCTTTTTTTGTATGGGTGTGGGATACCCAGTGGTTTTGGGTCAAACACATGCAGCGCTTTGAGATTTGCTTGATAGGTTTGGGCCAACAATAACGCATGATAACTAGCATCTTTCGATGCATCTGAAAAATCTGTAGCCAAAATGATTTTTTGGATGAGTGGATCCATTAAAGTTCTCCTGGGTAAATTATGCGTACTTGGCAGCAATCATAAACGTGAGGTTCTATATCCGTCAAATTTTGGGGCATCAGATTGCTCTTAATACTTTAAATAAATCAGTGCAGCTACATTATTTGCTATTAGCAACTATTAGGATGTTAAGTAGGGTAGTCATTTCGTTAAAATCAGCATTTAGTATTGTGGCGAGCTGTTACCTCGATTTCAATTTTCATACGAGGATCAGAAAGGCCAGCAGATATCATCATTGCAGCTGGTTTAACTTCACCAAAATATTTACGTAAAGTTGGCCAACAGGCAGGAAAATCTGCAGCGTTAGGAAGCACATAGGTAACCCGAACAACGTTTTGCATATTTGCCCCAGCTTTACTAAGGGCTTCTAATATATTTTTAAGGCATTGTTCAGTTTGTTCTACTAAATCTTTAGAAATTGTCATCTTACTGTAATCAAATCCAGTTGTGCCCGAAACGAAAATCCAATCGCCATCCACTACAGCTCGAGAGTAACCGATTTCTTGTTCAAAAGTAGAACCTGAACTTATTAATTGTCGTGGCATAAGGTCCTCCATAAATTTATGTGATTAATTGTTAAAACGCAAAAAATTAATAAAATTAGCAAAGTATCCTCGTTCTGCGCACTTAGCAATTAACTATATTTTGGCACATTGTTTGTGAAGTCTATTCCAATAAGTGGTTCCCACAAAACTTGATCCAGCAGTGATAGCTGTTAACCCAATTATTCGATACACACAACAACGTGTAATTTTTATTTGGCTATCTGGATCGAGAATGCTCGGTGAGTTTTTTACCAACTTTAGCGTTTCTCCACCGAATAGAATTGGCCACATGCAGGCAAGACGCAATCTTATTTCAGATCGTGGGATAGCCATCGTATAGTTCCAGCCTTGATCTAGATGCTCTATGGCTTGCCGAGTCAGTTTATTCATTATAGGCTGGAATGCGTACCAAGATTCGGGTAGAAGGAGAGAGTTTGGAGTTAATCCTTCGGTTTCCAAATAAGAGATTGGAATGTAACATCGTCCACGCCTCAAATCCTTTGCTATATCTTTTACTATATTAGTTAGTTGTA
>JAHELA010000042.1 GCA_024644425.1 Nitrosomonadaceae bacterium | reverse complement strand
CTTAAAAAAGGTCAAAGTGTTACCTTAGTAGGGTTTGGAACTTTCAAAGTAGGAAAGCGTGCAGCTCGTACTGGTCGCAATCCTCGTACTGGTGCTGCCATAAAAATTAAAGCAGCTAAGGTTCCAAAGTTCAGCGCTGGAAAGGCGCTCAAGGACGCAGTAAACTAGTTTATTCGAGGCGGGGTGCTTAGCTCAGTTGGTAGAGCGTCGCCCTTACAAGGCGAATGTCGGCGGTTCGACCCCGTCAGCACCCACCAACGGAATTCTACAGTTATTGGAGTGGTAGTTCAGTTGGTTAGAATACCGGCCTGTCACGCCGGGGGTCGCGGGTTCTAGTCCCGTCCACTCCGCCAAATTTTTGCGCTAAACCTGGGCGAACGCAAGTTCGCCTTTTTTATTCGTACACTAAATTTCAGTAATGTTTGATATTGTTCATAAAAGAAAACGTGTAGTTCAAATCATCATCGTAATTGCTACACTGCCGTTCTTGTTCTGGGGGATTGAGTCGTATCGCAATACAGATGGTGAGGATTATGTAGCTGTAGTTTCTGGGGAAAAAATTCATCGTCAGGAGTTTGACCAGGCACTACGTATGCAGCAAGAATCCATGAGAGAGAGAATGGGTGATAGTTTTAACATCAATATGCTTGATAACCCTGAAGTAAGGGTTTCAGTACTGGAGAGTTTAATTCAACAACGACTACTTAATCATGAGGCGTCGCGTATTGGATTAGCTGTTTTAGATTCCCAACTAGTAGAGGTAATACAGGACATTTCAGTATTCCAGCAGGACGGGAAATTTTCTAATCATCAATATAAGGAAATATTGCGTAACCAAGGTATGGATGCGGTAAGGTTTGAATCTCGTGTCCGTCAAGATATGTTGCGGCAACAAGTAATTGAAGCTTATACAAAAAACGGTTTTATTTCGAATACTGTAGCAAAGAACATTATGCGTTTAAGTGAAGAAAAACGTGAAATAAGTCTTGTTCAAATTCAACCTGAGCAATTTTTGTCAAAAATCAAACCTAGCGATGATGAAATTAAGTCATATTATGATAGCCATCAAAACAAGTTTCGTCGGCCGGAACAAGTAAAAGTAGAGTATCTGGTGCTATCAGTTGATGATCTAGCTAAACAAGTACAAGTGAGTACTGATGAAGCAATAAGTTATTTTAATGAGCATAAGGCTGAATTTGGTCAGGTAGAAGAACGTCGTGCTAGACATATTTTGCTGAGTGCACCCACTACCGCATCTGATACAGACAGAGCTGCAGCACGTTCTAAGGCAGAGGAAATAATATTACAGATTAAACAGGCACCTCAGAATTTTGCTGATCTTGCAAAACAGCATTCTCAAGATGCTGGGTCGGCCGATAAGGGAGGTGATCTAGGTTTTTTTGGGCGCGGTACGATGGTAAAAGCTTTTGAAGATGAGATTTTTCAAATGGAGCTAGGAGAAATTCGTGGGCCAGTTCAGACAGAATTTGGGTTTCATATTATTAAACTTTCTGAGATTAAAGCAGGAAAAGAAGTTAATTTTGATGAGGTGAAAGAACAGGTTTTGGAGAAGTTAAAAAAGCAAAAATCAGAGAAAGAATTTGGAGAAATGGCTGAAGATTTTCGCAATATGGTATATGAACAGAGTGATAGCCTGCAACCTGCTGCAGAAACATTTAGATTACCTATAAAGGAGAGTGGATGGATTAATAGGAAAGAAGGTAAATCTCCATACCTTACTGACAAAAAGTTGTTGCAAGCAATATTTTCAGAGGATTCAATCGATAACAAACAAAATACCGAGACAGTTGAAGTTTCAACGGATACCTTAGTTTCTGCAAGAGTACTTGATCACAGACCTGCAGCCATGCGTTCAATGTCTATAGTTAAGGAAGAGATAATTAAGCTAGTAGCGCACCAGAAAGCGGTAGATCAAGCTGTAAAAGAAGGTAGAGAGAAATTGGAGAAATTGCTAAAAGGAGAAAAAAATGTAGTTAAATGGAACCCTGTCATACTTGTTTCTCACAATGAACCACAGGGTTTAGGTTATGATACTTTACGTTCGATTTTCAAGGTTCAGCCAACTAAGTTGCCTACTTACACTGGGATTATTAATTCTCAAGGTGGTTTTTCTCTAATTCGCATTAGTGATGTAATTGAGGCATCGGTACCGAGTGAGGAGAAAATTAAAACTTTTAGTAGACAGCTACAGCAAGTATTTGCACAAGAGGAGTTATTGTCATATCTAAACGCAGTTAAAAAGAGATATGATGTAACGGTTAGGCAAGACAGAATTGAAAACAAATTGTAGCTGGAACTTATTATGTTTCAATAATATCAAAGGCAACATTATTAAACCCAGCGTCTACGTAGGTGATTTCCCCGGTAATCCCGCTAGCTAAATCACTGCATAAGAAGGCAGCAACGTTACCTACTTCTTCGATAGAAACATTGCGTCGTAAAGGCGCAACTTTCTCTGTGTATCCAAGTAGTTTTCCAAAGTCCCCTATTCCTGCTGCAGCTAAGGTTTTGATTGGGCCTGCAGAAATTGCATTGACTCTTATTCCTTTCGGACCAAGGCTTGATGCCATAAAACGTACATTAGCTTCAAGACTCGCTTTGGCTAACCCCATCACGTTATAATTTGGCATAACTCTCTTTGCTCCCAAGTAGCTCAGTGTTAGAAGGGAGCCATTTCTATTCTGCATAAGGGGTAACCCAGCTTTTGCTAAAGCAGAAAAGCTATAGGAGCTAATGTCATGAGCAATGTGGAATGCTTCTCGGTTTAGTCCTTCTAGATAGTCCCCACTTAATGCTTCTCGTGGAGCAAATGCAATAGAGTGAACTATACAGTCAAGCCCATCCCAATGCTTACTAAGATCATCAAAGCTCTGGGTAATCTCATTGTCATTGGCAACATCACAGGAAAAAAGTAAATTACTATCAAATTCAGAGGCCAGTTTTTTAACGCGCTCACGGATTCCTTCTGCTTGATAAGTAAAGGCAAGCTTGGCACCTTCACGATGCATTGCTTTAGCAATACCATAAGCAATGGAACGATTACTGAGTAATCCAGTAATTAAAATGCGCTTGTCTATAAGAAATCCCATGTTTTATCCTTATTAGTATTTAATTCTAAAGTTAGAATGATTATAGCTTAGGAATCCGTCGTACTTGAAGTACAAAGTAGAATTTGTTGAAGTTGTAGTGTTCCAATCACCCTGTAACCAAGTATTTACGCTAAACTATTAAGCCAATGAAGGTACTGCATAAATACTTAATAGCACTTTTTGTGGCCTTGCTATCTGCTTGTGGTGGTAATTCTTGGAATAACCCTTACCCTGCTGCAGATGTGGATAGTAACATTCTCTATAGCGCCTTTGCTGAGCGTCCTAAGCACCTGGATCCAGTTCAATCGTATAGCTCAAATGAAATTATGTTTACCGCACAGGTTTATGAGCCGCCGCTACAATATCATTATTTAAAGCGCCCATATAAATTGGTTCCTCTTTCGGCAATAAAAATGCCAGTGATAAAGTTTTTTGATAAGAATGGAGAGCGTTTACCTGATGGTGTAGACAATAAAAAGATTGCTTATACGATTTACGAAATTTCTATTAGGCCGGGTATTCGTTACCAGCCTCATCCTGCTTTTGCCAGAAATAATCAGGGAAAGTTTCTCTATCATGATTTGACCACTAAAGATCTGGAAGAAGTTTATACGCTCAATGATTTTCATCACACTGGCACACGTGAGTTAACTGCTGAAGACTATGTTTATGAGATTAAGAGATTGGCACATCCCAGATTACATTCTCCAATCTTTGGTTTGATGTCAGATTACATTGTAGGACTTAAGGAATATTCAATGACTTTAAAGGCCGCAGCTAGGCTACAGTCAGAAAAACAGGGAGAAGGCACTTATCTGGACTTGAAAAATTATGAATTGGACGGTGCGCAAGTGGTAGACCTTTATACTTATCGTATCAAAATTAGAGGTAAATATCCTCAGTTTATGTACTGGCTAGCAATGCCCTTTTTTGCTCCAATTCCATGGGAAGCAGAGCGCTTTTATACCCAGCAGGGGTTGGCAGAAAAGAATATTACTCTTGACTGGTATCCTGTTGGTACCGGGCCTTACATGTTAACTGAGAACAACCCAAATTTGGTAATGGTCTTAGAGAAGAATCCTAATTATCATGGTGAAACTTATCCAAATGAAGGAACAATAGAGGATTTGAAGTTGGGTTTACTGGCGGATGAAGGAAAGCAATTACCGTTCATCAGCCAAATTAAATTTTATCGTGATAAAGAAGGCATTCCACGCTGGAATAAGTTTCTTCAAGGATATTACGATGCCTCAGGAATTGGTTCCGATAGTTTCGATCAAGCTGTACAAGTTACTGGGCGGGGAGAAGCGACTGTCACAGAAGCGATGAAAAATCAGGGTATCCGATTAGAAACTGCAGTAGCAAGTTCCACTTACTATGTAGGTTTTAACATGCTAGATCCTATTGTTGGCGGATTTGCAGATTCAGCTAGAAAATTACGTCAAGCTATTTCTATTGCTGTGGATTACGAAGAATATGTTTCGATATTTGCAAATGGACGCGGTATTCCAGCACAAGGGCCTATTGCACCAGGGATTGCTGGCCATCGTTACGGCAAAGAGGGAATCAATACGGTTGTATATGATTGGAAAAATAGGAAGCCACGTCGTAAATCTATCGAAAGTGCAAGAGCTTTGTTAGCAGAGGCAGGCTTTCCTGACGGAATAGATGTAAAAACTAGTGCGCCACTAGTGTTGTATTTTGATGTAACCGCACGGGGTGCTGAGGACAAGTCAGAATTAGATTGGATGCGTAAACAGTTCCAGAAACTCAATATTCAGTTAGTTGTTAGGAGTACTGATTACAACCGCTTTCAGGATAAAATTCGTAAAGGAAACGCACAGATTTTTGAATGGGGTTGGAATGCTGATTATCCAGACCCAGAAAATTTTTTGTTTTTACTACATGGACCACAAAGAAAAGTTGGTAATGACGGTGAGAATGCAGCTAATTATGATAATCCTGAATACAATAATTTGTTTGAAAAAATGAAGAATATGGAGGACGGTTCAGAGCGCAAGAAATTAATTGATCGCATGATAAGGATACTACGTCATGATGCGCCCTGGCTCTGGGGGTATCATCCTATGGATTATGGTTTGTATCATGCTTGGTATAAAAATGTGAAACCAAATAGGATTTCGCATAACAATCTGAAATACCACCGTATAGATGCTAACTTAAGGGAGCAGAAACGAAAAAGTTGGAATAAACCAGTACTATGGCCTGTAGCAACGTTACTAATAGTATTGTTGATTAGTTTGGTTCCTGCAGTGGTCTCTTATCGTCGTAAGGAGCGCAGTATAGGAATTGAGTATTTACGAGAACGAGGCAAAAATGCTTAACTATATTATTCGTCGTATATTTTATGCTATTCCTATCCTTATTGGCGTGAATCTGATTACTTTTACATTATTCTTTGTAGTCAATACTCCAGATGATATGGCAAGGATGCATCTCGGTACTAAGCGTGTTACTCCCGAAGCAATTACAAAATGGAAGCAAGAGCGAGGCTATGATAAGCCGCTTGTTTTTAACACTACAGAGGAAGGCGCGAGAAAGTTTATCCAGACTATCTTTTTTGAGAAATCAGCCGCAATGTTTGCTTTTAACTTTGGACGTGCTGATGATGGACGTGACATTTCCCATGAGATTAAAACTCGTATGTTGCCAAGTCTTGCTATCGCACTCCCAGTATTCTTTTTGGGGTTAGTTATTCACATTACCTTTGCTCTAGTAATGGTGTTCTTTCGTGCTACCTACATCGATTTCTGGGGAGTAGTATTTTGTGTTGCATTAATGTCTATTTCAAGCTTGTTTTATATAATTGGCGGGCAATTCTTGATCAGTAAGTTATGGCATTTGGTACCTGTTTCTGGATTTAGTGATGGATTAGATGCAGGTAAGTTCTTAGTACTTCCTGTAATAATAGGTGTGATTAGTGGTGCTGGTGCAAGTACGCGCTGGTATCGAACCATTTTTTTAGAGGAAATGGGTAAAGATTATGTCCGAACGGCACGTGCTAAAGGCTTGCCAGAAACTCTAGTATTGTTTAGGCATGTACTTAGGAACGCATTGATTCCAATACTTACTGGTGCGGTGGTGGTTATTCCTTTACTTTTTCTTGGAAGTCTTATAGCCGAGTCATTCTTTGGTATCCCTGGTTTAGGTAGCTACACTATTGATGCTATTAATTCCCAAGATTTTGCAGTAGTGCGAGCTATGGTTTTTCTAGGATCGTTTCTTTACATCATTGGACTGATTTTGACTGATATTTCCTATACTTTAGTCGACCCAAGAATAAGGTTGGAATAATATTTTTTCACAATAATAATCATGCCTTTCAAACTTGTTATTCTATGGACTGATGCGCTTATCTACCTATTATTAGTACTGGTAATTTTTTTTGTATGGTTTGTGCGTCATAATGAGCATCTTTTGGTACCTTGGCGGCGAGTAGGTCATAGTGTGAGCGGCATGATGGCGCTCACAGTTTTGACAATATTTATTACCATTGGATTGTTGGATACGGTACATTTTAGGCCCGCTATAGAGAATAATAGTAGTACCTATAGTAAAGTTTATGGTGTGCAAGTACTAAGTTTATTCGACGTTATTGCCACTCCATTACGTACAAGTGTTGAGAAAACCTATTCTGCACCATTTGCAGCGCATCTTTATACCAAGGAAACAATCGAACTTTCAGGAGGCAGCCAGATACGAGAATTTCCTCGTCTAAAATTTGGCGGTGCACATTTATACGATCCAGAAACACAACTAGTAGCCGATGTAATATGGCGTACTGTAGTAGGTATTGGATTCGGAATTTTTATTTGGTGTGTATTTGTTGCTTCAATAGTTATGTTAATTGCATATCGGTGCGGTAAAAAATTCAAGCAGACGTTTTTTGCAATTTTCTATAATGAGACAGAAATTCCATGGAGGGCAATATTTATTATGCTTGCATTGATACTTGTACTGCTTGGTTCTGCTCTTGTGTTATCTTCTTATTACCATATTTTTGGAACTGACAAAGTTGGCCAAGATGTTTTTTATCAATCACTTAAGAGTATTCGTACTGGTCTGGTGATCGGCACACTTACTACACTGATTATGCTTCCTTTTGCTCTCCTGTTAGGAATTATGGCAGGGTATTTTCGAGGTTGGATTGATGATGTGATCCAGTACATTTATACCACACTGAGTTCGATTCCAAGCGTACTATTGATTGCAGCAGCTGTATTGATGATGCAAGTATATATGGAGTCACATCCAGAATTTTTCGATACAATTGCTGCCCGTGCTGACTTACGTTTACTGTTTTTATGCATCATACTTGGTGTTACAAGCTGGACCAGCTTGTGTCGTTTACTACGTGGTGAGGCATTGAAGTTGCGTGAAATGGAATATATCCAGGCTGCTCACGCGTTTGGTGTATCTCACTGGCGCATAATCAGCCGTCACATTCTTCCAAATGTAATGCATATTGTGCTAATTGCTACTGTTATGGACTTTAGTGGGCTTGTTTTAGCCGAGGCTGTATTATCTTATGTTGGCGTTGGTGTTGATCCTTCTATGATTAGTTTTGGTACCATGATAAATGCAGCTAGAATGGAGATGGCTCGTGAACCAATGGTATGGTGGGCATTACTTTCATCCTTTAGTTTTATGTTCACTCTAGTTTTAAGCGCTAATTTGTTTGCCGATGCCGTACAGGATGCGTTTAACCCAAGAGTGAAGACACTAACATTTGTTGACCGAAAATTTGCTCCACGGTAGCTAGATAGACAAATCTAAACTTATCTTGTTTTATCAGAAACTAAAAAATCTTATTATTTATGACTTCCTTGCTGCAAGTTGACAACCTTAAAACTATTCTTAATGCTAGCGTTACACCGGTACGAGCAGTAAATGGACTTTCGTTACAGATTCTTAGGGGTGAAACCTTTGCATTACTAGGAGAATCTGGATGTGGCAAATCTATGGCTGCACTTTCAGTGATGAGGTTACTTCCAGAAGTAGGAGAAATAGTTTCTGGTTCTATTAGGCTCAGCGGGAAGGACTTACTTTCGATGCCAGAAACAGACATGCGACGTATACGGGGCAAGCGCATCAGCATGATCTTTCAAGAACCAATGTTAAGTTTAAATCCAGTGCTGACAGTGGCAGAGCAAATTGGAGAAGTGCTTGAAAGACATTTCGATTTACATGGTGTAATGCTTCAAAAACGCATACTAGAAATATTAAATCAGGTAGGTATCCCTGACGCAACAAGACGTATGTCAGAGTATCCGTTTCAGTTTTCAGGTGGAATGAAGCAACGGGTGATGATCGCGATGGCATTAGCTGGAGAGCCCGAACTGCTAATCGCTGATGAGCCCACCACCGCACTGGATGTCACAATTCAAGCTCAAGTACTAGATCTTATGCGTGATTTACAGCGTCAAAAAGGCATGGCCATCCTACTCATTACTCATGATCTTGGAGTGGTGGCAGAAATGGCTCACCGCATAGCAGTTATGTATGCAGGTGAAATTGTTGAGATGGCTGAACGTGATGATTTTTTCCGTAATCCAGCACATCCTTATTCTCAGAAATTGTTTGCTGCATTACCAGGAAGAACAAAGCGAAATCAAGGGCTGGCAGTGATCAGCGGAAATGTTCCTTCTTTATCAATAAAATTCGTTGGTTGTCGCTTTGCTGACCGTTGTGATCAAGCTTGGGATTTATGCAAAACGATTGCACCAGCGTGGAGCAAGATAAATCCGAAACATCAAGTAAGGTGTCATCTTTATTCCAATGAAGCTGAGGCTAGGTTTCAGAATCAGATTAAAGATAAAAAATCTTATTCTAAGAAAAATTTTGTGTCTCAAGAATCTATAGATAATTCAAAATTATTAAACGTTATTAACCTTAAGGTTCACTTTCCTATACATAAAGGTTTAATTAAGCGTGTAGCTGGTTATGTCAAAGCAGTAGATGGTGTATCGCTTGCTATTTCACGGGGCAGAACATTGGCTCTCGTAGGTGAATCAGGATGCGGCAAGACAACAGTAGGTAAAGGTATTCTGCAATTAATCACACCCACAGCAGGTAGTGTGTGTTATGACGGTTTGGAACTGGTAGGGCTTGATCGTAAGCGATTACGAGCGAAACGTGCTGAATTCCAGATAATATTTCAGGATCCGTATTCCTCACTTAATCCTAGAATGCGAATTATCGATATCATTGAAGAAGGTATGAACGCACTTAACACAAAAGCTGAGAGTGAAATAGGCAATAGAGTGCACCAGTCAAATTTATCAAAAGAACAAGTAGTAGATGCCTTGTTACAGCGTGTTGGATTGCTACCAGAAACTAAATGGCGTTACCCACATGAATTTTCTGGTGGTCAGCGCCAAAGAATCGCCATTGCTCGTACTTTAGCCGTTAATCCAAAGCTTCTAATTTGTGATGAGCCAACAAGTGCATTAGATGTTTCAGTACAAGCACAGATTTTGAACTTGCTCAAAGAATTACAGAGTAGCCTGGCTCTTGCGTACTTGTTTATTACTCATAATATTTCAGTTGTAGAATACCTAGCCGATGAAATTGCGGTAATGTACTTAGGAAGAATTGTAGAACAAGGAAATGTGAGTGAGGTTTTAGAAGATCCTAAACACCCTTACACTCAAGCTTTACTCTCTGCAGTACCAGAAATAGAGCCCAAGTCAAAGCGAGCGGTTATACATTTGTTTGGAGATTTACCTTCTCCAGCTAATCCGCCCTCAGGTTGTCATTTTCACCCCCGTTGTCCCAAAGCCATGCCTGTATGTTCTAATGACTATCCAAAAGTAATCAATTTTAGCTCATCACATTCTGCACGGTGCTACCTATATGAACAATCTCCTTTTTCCTAAAGGGATTAATTTATACATGGGGAAATAGTAACCCTGTAATAAACTTTAACTTAATGTTTATTTCCTGATACACCTAAAGTGGTAATCTTTGCTTGTATTTACTTTAAGCTTGAATATTTGTTTTGCATGAATTATTTGTTTTGCATGGCGGTTTGATTTTGCACATTGTACTTCAGCCAGAATTTTTGCCTCTTCTTCATTGTAGTCAGAGGAATCAACAATCACAGATCCTGGTTTATCATTAGTCACTCTATCACCGGTTACTTTATCATTGATCTCGTGCACACATCCCATTAATAATGATATTACAAGTGCAGTCGTTAACTTTACAGATACATTATTAGGTTTTCTCATGTGTTTTTATGATACCTTTTAATTAACTTATTAAGTTTTTTAAACTTTAATTTGTCTTCGTGTAGAAGGTGGCCTTAATTTATATAAATATTCGTCGAATGTTAAATCCTATCTTGCCCATATATAAAAAGAGATAAAAGTAATCTATAAGTGATTAAATGTTATATAGATGTATTAGTAATTTATTTTCTCTGGAAGGCTCAATTTAAGACACTTGCTTATTATAGCTACTCTAAAGTTATAGTTAAATATTCCGATAATTGTATTTGGAATCCTTGTATTTATACGGATTATAAGATATTGAATACTAAAATTAATTTCGAAAATTCAGGTATAAACTATGCTTTGAATGCCCATGATTTTGTCGTTATTGAAAAATCAAGGCTATTTCGCGATATAAGTTTAGAGTCTATTGAGTATCTCCTAAATATATGCCAAGTGATTGAATTTACCCCTGGTAAGGAAGTACTGGCGCCAAATAAATTTAATAGCTGTATTTATGTCGTATTAACGGGACGTCTAG
>JAHELA010000041.1 GCA_024644425.1 Nitrosomonadaceae bacterium | reverse complement strand
GTTGAGGAAAAATCATAACCAGATACTAATGTAGAGCTTGTGCTGTCTGTTGCAAGTTGCATAATTCGGCTTCTCCCCTTTTTTTACGTGGGAAAACTTTGGTTTCCCATCGGTTCTGCTAGATCTTGTATATAGCACATAACCACTATATATAGTATTTAATAAAGTAATGTAGAACTAACTCTAGTTAGTTGACTAATTCTAGTTAGTTGGGAAAAAAAAGCAAGTGTTTCTTGCATTTCTTATAAAAAAAATTGCTAATTGTTGCTTGTCAAATATTTTGCAAGCAAAATATTTGACAATTCTATTTGTTTTGAAAAGGAAGAAACCAGAGAAATACTTTGCCAATTGTTATTCGAAATATAGAGCCAGCTTGGAATATATATCGAATACAAGCTTGATAAGCAATATTGGGTATACTCATATTAACTATTTATTAAATTGCAGAGAGCGGATTAATTTTTTGCTGCGATCTAGAATTAATTCACAGTAATGGGAATAATGCGTGCTTTACTCTATAAAAACTTAACTTGATGCTAATGTAACATGGACTATCAATAGTACGCCGGGAAATTACTTCTTCATTTCTCCATGTGAGGTTGCGCTGCTTGAATTTGTATTAGGACTTGTTTTAGGCTTACTTCTAGCCACATAACTGTCTGCTTCTTTTCTGTCAACAAAACCGTCTCGATTAGCGTCTACCTTGTCAAATATAGCTTCGTTATATTTAAGAAACTCTTTTTTGCTAACTTTGTTGTCCTTATTTTTATCCATCAATGACATACCATACTTGCCGCCTCCTGATTTCACTCCATCATATTTCTTAGGGTCTGCCATGTCAGCGTAAGCAATCATATGGTTTTTCATGTTTAGGTGCTGCATAACAACAGGCTCATTAGCTGTTGCAGAAGAAATTGTAGTAAAGCTCAGTACGATGGCAAAGATAGAGCCAACAGCAGCATAAGCGATAGTACTTTTGCGATACATAATGTTTTCCTATTGACATGAAATATAAACAGATACGAGTTCAACCAAATACAGACAGAGAAAGATTGAACATTTAGAGGGGGCATATCTTTACCAAAATGAAACCATTTTGGGCAATCTTAGCAACTGGATTCTTTGAATCGTAAGTATAGCTAGACTATTTCATGGATTTAACACGTAGGGATCAAAGAAAGGCGGGTAATAACCCGCCATTTTTTCTGTTAGCCCTTTAACGCGGATATCGGGGCGCCGAAATTGATGTGGAAAGGCGCTCCACCAATTACGATTGCAGGAACTGATTTAACGCCAGCTGCTTCAGCAGCCTCAATTCTTGATTTTTGTTCGCCTAAGTGTACGATTTCCACATCGTAGCGATTAGGATCCAAAGCCTCAGCTACTTGATGCTCGGCTTCAACGCATACTGGACAACCAGCATGATAAAAAACAGCAGATGTTTTCATAAATAAGCTCCATAAATGGGTTAACAATCAACAGGTATGCACATATTCACAGGAAATATTTAAGCTATGTTTATGTGATAGTGTAATTATAGTCCATACTGGCATCTTCACGCTAGTCTGGATATTCTTAATTCTCTATATATGGAGCGACACGCTTATATTAATGAGATTGAAGCAAATAAATCAATTATTTCGATACATGCTATTGTTTTCTTGCCTCTTTTAGAGATAGCGCTAATGTATATAATTGGTTCCTGTTTTCACCAGAGATTCCCGACGTAAGTTTAACTGCTTGTTTTAAGGGCAGCTCTTCCAGTAGTAATTTTAGCGCGTGCTTCGCTTGGTCACTAACGTGAATATTTTTCTGTGTTTCGGCGCCAGATATGAGTAGTACAAACTCACCTTTTTGTTGGTTAGCATCAGCATTAAGCCATGTTAAAGCATCGCCTAAGGTACAAGTGTGAATTGTCTCGAACAGTTTTGTTAATTCTCTGGCTATAGTAAGTTGGCGATTTGCTTCCAGCATCTCAGTTATGTCTGCCACGCACTTTAGGATGCGGTGAGGTGCTTCATAAAACACTAGAGTGTATGGTAGCGGCTTTAATTCCTTAAGCTTACGTTTGCGCATTTCGCTTCTAGTAGGAAGAAATCCATAAAATAAAAAGTGTGAGGCGGCTGTCCCAGCAGCAGATAGGGCGCACAATGCAGCATTTGCGCCTGGGATTGGTACTACACAGTAGTTTTTTCTTCTCACCAAGTTAACTAGAATTGCACCTGGATCAGAAATACCTGGCGTACCCACATCAGAAACAAAGGCGACAGATTTTCCTGCCGCAAGTAGATCAACAACCTTTCTTGCCGCTGTCCGCTCATTGTGCTGATGCAAGGCCATCATTTTCTTGGTTATTGAGTAATGAGCCAGTAAATGTCGTGTATTGCGGGTATCCTCAGCAGCAATCACATCAACCGCCATGAGTACATCTAGTGCACGTAGACTAATGTCTCGCAGGTTTCCGATCGGGGTAGCAACCACATATAATGTGTTTTTTTGTATCATATTTTTGCTTTAGGTAGGTTTCATGCTATCTTCTCTAGTACTAGTTGTTACACTATATAGTTGCCTGTAGCCATTTCCGATTCAACAAGAGATATTTTGTAATGGCAAGTGTCTAAGAATTTAATAGATTGATATATTGTATTGTTATCTCTCTAATGCTAACAACTGATTTTCTTGCTCAGCTTCAGTCTCTACTGCCTCCTGAGAGACTCTATTCTGACATAGTAGATTGTTACGCCTACGCTTACGATAATAGTCAAAAAATTTATCCGCCAGATGTAGTTGTATTTCCGCTCACTCCTGAAGAGATACAAGCGATCGTAGTACTTTGTAATAGTCACAAAGTTCCACTCACACCTCGCGGGCGTGGTACAGGCACCGTCGGGGGCAGTCTTCCGGAGCAAGGAGGGGTTGCATTGTCACTGGAACGTATGCTGCGAATCGTTCTAGTTGATCCTGCTAATCGAGTAATTGTAGCTGAACCAGGTGTACTCAACCAAGCTGTACAAGATGCTGCTAAGCCTCATGGTTTTTTTTGGCCGCCTGATCCTTCAAGTGCAGCTTATTCCAGCATAGGTGGAAATCTAGCCACGTCTGCAGGAGGCCCTCACGCAGTGAAATATGGAACTACTCGTGATCATGTGCTTGGAGTGAAAGCCGTGACAGGAAAGGGAGATGCTCTTAAGACAGGTTGCTATACTACTAAAGGTGTGGTGGGCTATGATCTTACCAGACTTCTGATAGGTTCTGAAGGAACTTTAGCAATTATCACAGAAGCAACTTTAAAGCTCACCCCTTTACCTCAGGCTTATGGCGGGCTTATTGCGCATTTCAAGGATGTAGTAAGTTGTGCCAAAGCGATAGTTTCAATAATGTCTCTTTCTCAGGTTCCAAGCGCACTTGAATTTCTTGATGCGGGATCATTGGACCTGATTCGCGGACGATCTCCTGATATGCTGCCGGCTGATACCGATGCAATACTGATGATCGAAACTGATGGATCGCCTAGAGAAATTACAGATTCAAGCGCTGCTATTTTATCTGTTTGTCGTAACGAGGGTTTGCTACAAGCCGAACAAGTTTCTAATGCTGATAATTTATGGAAAATGCGCAAGGCACTGTCACCATTATTGCGCGATATTGCGCCAAAGAAAATCAATGAAGATGTGGTTGTACCAGTTGCTACATTACCAGAATTTTTATATGAATTAACACAACTAAGTTCGAAATATAATATTGCTAACGTTAATTTCGGGCATGCTGGTAACGGTAATATCCATGTAAATCTATTAGTAAACCCAGAGAATTTTGATGAAATGACTCGTGCAGAGAAATGCCTAAATGAGGTTTTCGATTTAGTAATCAGACTTAATGGCACATTGTCGGGAGAACATGGAATTGGTAGAGAAAAACGCGCTTATATTGAAAAGGAAATTGATGCTACAACATTGATGTTGATGAAGGACATAAAGCAGGTGTTTGACCCTAACAATATTTTAAATCCAGGTAAAATATTTCTTTAACTAAGAAAATTTTATAGTAATTTGCAAATTAGAAAGGAATACGGGGCGATAATGATGAGGCGTGTTAGACCCTTATGCTGTTTAATTTCTATCAAGATGTTCGTAATAATTCTAAAATGTCGTGAGCAAATATATTTGCGCTCTTACTCGAGTTTACATACAAACGTAGTTTTCCTATCAAGTCAAAAATATAGACTCCAGTAGAATGGTCCATTGTATAGTTATCTTGGGTTTCTTTTGCCTGTTTTTGAAATATAATTTTAAACTCCTTGGCGATATCTCTTGTGGTTTGCATTTCTCCGAATAGGCCAAGGAAAGTGGGATTGAACGCAGTTACATATTGTTTAAGTAATTCAGGGGTATCATGTTCCGGATCTAGCGTTACAAATAGCACCTGCACACGCTTTGCATCTTTGCCCAATTTATTCATGGTAGAAGCAAGCTTAGCCATAGTGCTGGGACATATGTCTGGACAATTCGTGTAGCCGAAAAAAAGCACCACTACCTTGCCATTGAAATCATTCAGAGAGCGATCTTTGCTATTGTGATCAGTGAGGTTAAAGCCCCTACCAAAATTGGAATTGGTGATATCTGCAGAAAGGAATACAGATTCGGTCTTATTGCTACAGCTTGTTAAATGAATCAGTAAGGCTAGTCCAACTACAGGCATGAATGAGCTTGGAAACCTCATAATACTACTGTTTAGAAGTACGCGTAATGGTCTACTAGCAAAGCGCTGAACAGAGCTGTCAGGTAAAATATTGAATAGCGGAAAGTCTTACGAGCAAGCTGATCACTATAATCAAGATAAATTTTTATCGCGTAGTACAGAAAAATTGCGCCTAAAATTATTGCGCTGATAAGGTAAATCAGTCCACTCATTTTTGTTGCGTACGGCATCAATGTCACTGCACAAAGTATTAATGTATAGAGTAGTACGTGCAAACGAGTAAATTTGTCTCCATGGGTTACCGGTAACATGGGCATGCCAACTTTTGCGTATTCGAGTTTTCGGTAGAGTGCAAGGGCCCAGAAATGGGGTGGAGTCCATGCAAAGATTATGAGGAAAAGAAGCAAAGCATCAGCAGAAATTTCTCCTGTTACTGCTGTCCATCCGAGTACTGGTGGCATTGCACCTGAAGCGCCACCAATAACAATATTCTGTGGTGTCAGTGGTTTTAGGATAACCGTGTAGATGATGGCATAGCCCACAAATGTGACCAAAGTAAGCCACATAGTCAGGGGATTAACCCACTGGTGAAGTATGAATAACCCGGCTCCGCCGATTACTACTAAGAAAAAAATAGTTTCTGGAGAGTTGACTTGTCCTCTTGGCAAGGGCCTTCCACGCGTACGAGACATAATAGCATCGATTTTTTGCTCTACTAGACAATTTACTGCTGCAGCTGAGCCAGCAACCAGAGCTATTCCTAGGGTGCCAAAAAATAATGCACTTAATGGAACAGCACCAGGCACGGAAAGAAACATACCAATAATTGCAGTAAAAACTATGAGTGAAACAACCCTCGGTTTAGTTAGCCGATAAAATTGTTGCATCCGTGAAGCAGTTTGCTGCCAAGCCAAACTATTTGTCATAACAACTATCTCCAAATCTGTTGCATATAATTCCGTACTTATCCAATTTGTGAGACCTTAAGCAATCGCTTAATGTCTTTTGCCATCAGCGATGGATTTACATCTTTAGGGAAACGCATCATCAAGTTCCCCAGTGGGTCTATCATGTAAATATGATCGCGTTGCGATAACTTTGCCGGGATCTCTTTCAATATTTCACTGTTTTTTGCATTGATAAGTACAGTCCCCTTGAAATCCTTAATGATACCATTTTCTGGTATTTTAGCATCATCAATCAGCCATACCCTCTCTATGCGCTCCATTTCATTTTTTTGCATCAAGCGCACCTGGCGCATATAGTAAAGTTTTTTTCGGCACGCTTCATTACACACCCCAGAGTCTACTGTGAGCATTATCCATTTTCCACGTAGTTGGCTAATGTTAAAAGTTTCACCATTTGTTTTATGCAAAACAACATCTGGTAGAACCTTAACCTCAATAAGCTCTCCATAGTTCACACTATTTGACGGCGCTCCCCAGAAAAAGAGCAGATAGGAAAGCGCTATCGGCGCCACCATCAGCGCCATCAACAGAAGCAGCTTACGTTTATGTGTTCTTGGGGCGATCTCTTTTGACACTTAGCACCAAATATATTATCAAAACTGCTAGCGCCATAGAAAACCACTGAAACGCATAGCCTAGATTCCTCGTTGCTCCTGAATCAGGACGATTCCACTTACGTACCAATCCATCTTTAACATTGTTTTGCTGCAATATTAGTAATGGCTGTAATGTGAGTCCTGTAGCTTCACGATAACGTTCAATATGTAAATTTTCCCAAACTTGCCCTGACACCGTATTCGCAGAAAGTTCCAAGGTTCTTTGTGTAGGTGAGTGTGCGATTCCTGAAACGGTTACCTGTCCATCGGGCGTTGGTACGAATGGCAACTCATCACGAGTTCGACCAGCTGCCACCCATCCACGATTAATCAAAACATGCATAGAGCTATCACCCAGCTTAACTGGTGTGATAACTTCATAACCAATCTTTCCCTTGTGTACCTTGTTATCTAAATAGATTGTATGTAATGGGACATATGTCCCATGTACTTCAATCCGGCGAAACTGATAATCTTCAAGATTAACTTGTGTTGTAGGCAACGATATTACTGGTTGTTGCGAGAGTTGGTCCAGCCGCTCTTGCCGTTCTTCTTTTTCCTGAGCCCGAGAAAGTTGCCAGTTACCCAGCATCACCATGATTATTATGACTATGGTAGCAGCAGCTGTTGGCCACAATTTGACCCTAAACTGCCAACCTGAAATAGTCATTGGATAGTTATGCTAATCTCAGCTAAACTCTCGCCCTGTTACTAGACTTGAGAAAAAAGATAAAACCATGAAAATTATTGTTGCCATATTATTTCTATTCATACTTGCAAGTCTAGCATCAGCGTTTTACTACATGATCAGGGACAAAGGACAAAGCACGCGTATGATTAAGTCCCTAACAATACGTATCAGCTTATCAATCATTTTGTTTGCTATGCTGATGCTGGGATATTACTTTGGTATTATCCCAGGTAAGCAATAATTGGCTGCATAGCAAAAGTTACACAAGCCAGTAAACAAATATAAACAGGCCTAACCAGACCACGTCCACAAAGTGCCAATACCAAGCTACTCCTTCAAATCCAAAGTGGTGCTCAGGCTTAAAGTGTCCGGCCAACACACGAAAGAAAATTACTGTCAACATCAGGGCACCTAATGTTACATGGAAACCATGAAAACCTGTAAGCATGAAGAAGCTTGCTCCATAAGCGCCAGTTGTAAGTTTTAGATTAAGTTCGGAGTATGCATGACCATATTCATAAATCTGGCAACCTAAGAAAAGAACACCTAGCAGAATAGTAAGAAACAATCCTAATTTGAGTTGACCCCGCTTGTTAACCTTAAGTGCCCAATGTGCCCAAGTAACTGTTACCCCAGAAGTTAACAGTAACGCAGTATTGATAGCTGGCAGCCCCCATGCACCCATGGGCGTAAATTTATCAGTTATTCCAGGGCCTGATGTGGGCCATCCGCCCGCAAAATCAGGCCATAATAATTTGTGTTCCAGATCCCCAAGCCAAGGAACGGATAGTATTCGCATATAATACAGCGCACCAAAGAATCCAGCGAAAAACATAACCTCGGTAAATATAAACCAGCCCATTCCCCATCGGAAAGAGGAATCTACCTGTTTATTGAATTTACCGCTTTCACTTTCTTTTGCGACCGTTCCAAACCAACCGAATAACATGTAGATCAGAATGGCAAAACCGATTGCTAGCGACACATAACCTAATGGGATCTTATTAACAGTGAACGCAGCACCAAATCCCATAAAGAAAATAGCGGTCGCTCCAACTATAGGCCAGGCCGATGGAGTCGGAATATAATAATGATTTGCGTCTTGGTTCATGCGTATTCTCCCACGTATATTTTAATCAATTCTCAACTTAGCATAAATTTGACCAACATCAGCAAAGATCCAATAAATAGAGCTGCACCGATAATTCCCCCAATTATAATTTGTACTGGTGTTAATGATTCTACATCCGCAGCATGATCACTTTTCTTTCGCACTCCAAAGAAGGCCCAGAATACGGCTTTTGCCACTTGTAAGGGTGCTGCCTTACCTGGTTTCCTAACCCCTCCTCCTTTCAATTTTTACCAGTCTTGCCAGAAGCATCAGTCAAAGCAGTACCACTGCCTGGAAGCTCAAAAAATGTGTATGAGATCGATATGGTTTTTATATCAGCCGGAAATCCTGATTCAATTAAAAACTGAACGGGCATTTGTCGAGCTTCATACGGTTTTAATGTCTGTTTACTAAAACAAAAACACTCGAGTTTCTTTAAGTACTGTGATACTAATTGTGGTGCATAGCTGGGAATCGCTTGTCCAGTAATCTCGCGGTTTGAGTTATTTTTAATTTCATACATCACTTCTACTAACTCACCCGGGTGCATCTGTACACTTGATTGTAGCGGTTTAAATTGCCAAGGTAACCCACGAGTATTTGCATCCAGCTCGGCAGTCAGTAAACGGCTCGTATCTATTTGCGGTCTTTCTTCCGCTAGCGTGTCTGGCTGCAAAAGATTGTTTATCCCAGTAACTTCACAAATCTTTTTATAAAAAGGGATCATCGCATAGCCAAAGGCAAACATCGCGATTGCTACAATCAGCAACTTCCTTAACATCACAAGATTCGGTTGTGCTGCGTTCATCCCCAATGCTTAACAAAAAATGTAACAATAATTAGCGCCACGATGGTCCAAAGGATTAGCGCGGTTTTTATATTTCTGCTGCGCTGCAACTTTGAATCTTGTGCCATTTATACTGATTCCTTTTTACTATTTATTATGTACATTTTGTACATTTTGTACATGGTATTCGTCGAAACTAACTTGTGGCGGAGTCTCAAAAGTGTGATATGGGGCCGGTGACGGTAAAGTCCATTCCAGCGTATCCGCACCTTCCCATACCTGATCGGTTGCTTTTGCTCCACCACGCACGCATTTTATAATCACATATAGAAAGAGCAATTGACTAAAGCCGAAACCAAATGCACCAATGCTAGAGATCATATTGAAATCAGCAAATTGTAAGGCGTAGTCAGGAACACGGCGCGGCATACCTGCCAATCCTAAGAAATGTTGTACAAAGAAAGTGACGTTAAAGAAGATCATGGATAACCAAAAATGTGTTTTGGCCAAGGTTTCGTCATACATATAGCCTGTCCACTTTGGTAGCCAGTAATAGGTACCACCAAATAGGGCAAACAATGAGCCAGATACCAACACATAGTGGAAGTGCGCAATTACATAATAGGTCTCCTGCAGTTGAATATCTACTGGTACAACTGCAAGTACTATTCCGCTGAATCCACCAATGGTGAATAGGAAGATAAATCCGATAGCAAACAACATGGGGGCTTCAAAGGTCATGGATCCACGCCACATGGTAGCTGTCCAATTAAATACCTTTACCCCGGTTGGCACCGCGATCAGCATGGTAGCGTACATGAAGAATAACTGTGCAGTTACTGGCATGCCTACAGTGAACATGTGATGCGCCCAGACAATAAATGAGAGGATCGCAATTGAGGCAGTAGCGTAAACCATAGAAGAATAGCCAAACAACGGCTTGCGCGCAAAGGTTGGAATGATTTGAGAGACAATTCCAAATGCTGGCAAAATCATGATATAGACTTCTGGGTGCCCAAAGAACCAGAAAATATGTTGAAACATTACCGGATCACCGCCACCTGCAGCATTAAAGAAATTGGTGCCAAACTGACGATCAGTCAATAACATGGTTACCGCACCTGCAAGAACTGGCATTACTGCTAGCAGCAAGTAGGCAGTAATCAACCAAGTCCATACAAATAAAGGCATCTTCATCAATGTCATGCCTGGAGCGCGCATGTTAAGAATCGTAGTAACAATGTTGATGGATCCCATAATGGAAGAAGCACCGAGTATGTGAACGGCAAAAATAGTCATATCCATTCCCATTCCCATCTGCGTTGAAAGTGGTGGATAAAGCGTCCATCCGCCTGCAGCTGCTCCTCCCGGCACAAAAAACGAGGTAATCAGCAGTAGAGCTGCTGGTGGAAGTAACCAAAAACTCCAGTTATTCATGCGGGCAAAAGCCATATCTGGGGCGCCAATCATCATTGGTATTTGCCAGTTAGCAAAACCCACGAAGGCCGGCATAATGGCACCGAAGACCATCACTAAACCATGTAATGTAGTAAGTTGATTAAAAAATTCTGGATCGACTACTTGTAAACCAGGCTGGAACAATTCAGAGCGAATAGTTAGCGCCATTACCCCGCCTGTTAGGAACATAATGAAGCTAAACCAAAGATAAAGCGTACCAATATCCTTGTGATTAGTAGTGGTCAGCCAACGCATGATCCCACTAGGGGGGCCATGGTGTTCATGTTCGTGTTCGTGGCCAGGATGGGTTATAGATGCCATAATTTTCTCCTCGTTGCTTAATTTCTAAATGCTTTGATTTCGGAAGGCTGTATTACATCACCTGTAGAGTTACCCCAGGCATTTCGTTCGTAGGTAACTACTGCTGCAATGTCTACGTCCGACAAATGCTTGAATGCAGCCATCGCAGTTCCCTCCTTGCCATTTACTACCATTTTAATATGTTCCTCTTTAGGACCAGTTGTAATTTTTGATCCATCCAGACCAGGGAAGGTTCCAGTTATACCTTTGCCATTTGCTTGGTGGCAAGCAGCACAGACACCAGCGTATACTTTTTCGCCCTGAG